>JBCCEO010000596.1:0-5323 GCA_039030255.1 Planctomycetota bacterium
ATTTGATCTGCATCGGAAAGGCTACATCATGAAGTGTTGTCCACAAGCATCAAGATACATCGGTATTTTTGCAGTACTCGCGTTCCTGGGAGGTCTAGTAGTCGCTATGACGGAAACACCATCGCTGGCTAAAGACGAAGAGACGAAGTTATTGCGTCACGTCGTCATGTTCAAATTCAAGGAATCCTCTTCCAAGGATGATGTTCAAAAAGTCGTCGACGCTTTCCGCGCACTGCCCGATAAGATTCCTGAGATCCGTGAGTTCGAATACGGTCTCAACAATAGCCCGGAAGGCAAGAACGACGGACTAACGCATTGCTTCCTACTGACTTTCCACAGCGAGAAAGATCGCGACGTTTACTTGCCGCATCCAGACCACAAGGCTTTTGGCAAGATTGTCGGGCCCCACGTAGCTAAAGTAACAGTTGTCGATTACTGGGCCGCCGAATAAGAATCTTGCAAGATCCCGCACGTTTCCCTACTTGTGCCTGGATTTCGGATCCGCATTTCAACTTCGTTCCGCTATCCGATTGGGAGATTCTGGTTGAACAGATTACTTCCTCCCAGGCGCAGGCAATTCTTATCACTGGTGACATCTCGGAATCGGAAGATGTCGCTTGGCAATTGGAGCGTCTGCAATCTGCCTGCGAAAAGCCGATTTACTTCGTGCTCGGCAATCATGACTTCTACCACGGTTCGATTAAGGGAACTAGGCGAGGGGTCGAAGAGTTGTGCCAAGCCCGCGACGGCCTGCACTTCTTGACAGGCTCGCAACCGATTAGGCTGGACGATTCCTGGACACTTTGCGGCGACGATGGCTGGGCTGACGGCCGGATTGGCGACTATTTTCGATCTCCAGTCCGAATGAACGACTTTGTGCTTATTGATGAACTTACGAACCTCGATGACCTCTCTCGCTGGAAACGATTGAAACGCGAAGGGACCGAAAGTGCTCTTCGGCTGCGAAGGCAACTGGAAGCAGCACGGCAAGTTTCGCAGAATTCCATTGTGCTGACGCATGTCCCTCCTTTTCGCGAAGCCTGCTGGTACCAAGGAAGCCACTCCAACGATGACTGGGCACCCTTTTTCGCATCTTACGTCATGGGGTGGATGTTGAAACGCTTTTGCCAGCGATACCCAGAGCACTCCATCCTAGTGCTTTGCGGACACACCCACAGCGAAGGCAAATCGCGTATCCTGAATAACTTGACAGTATGGACCGCCGGCGCCGAATACGGAGAACCAACGATCGCCGAAATGATCACCTTAGGAAAAGCATCTGCGCCGGCTTACGAGTGGTGCCACGATGATCTCAACTCCGGTTCGAACTAGCGCAATATCCTTTGCCCGATCCTCCTATAAGAAAGCCATTGTTTGAGTCTGCATGAACGTCTAGCTTCGCCCAGGATGATCTTCGTTATATCTCTAGCGATCGCCGTTTGCGCGCAGTCGATTTTTCTCATCCGTAGCGAATGGCGCTCCCAACCTCCCAAAGCTACTGGCGACGGTATGCAGTATGAAAATATTGCTTTCCATCTCTCGCAAGGTCGCGGTTACTACTTTAATAACGGCGATTCGCAATGGCGAAGTCTCTATGAGCAGGCAACGCGGACTGGCGAAGGTAATAACTATAAAACTCATCTTGCGGCTCCCATACGTGACATGCCCGCAACCGATCGACCTCCACTCTATCCCACGATCTTGGCAAGCACGTACACCCTCCTAGGTCGCGACGCAACGGCATTTACCCTCATCCACTGGTTTTCCGGATTCTGCCTAGCACTCGCAGCTGCTCTTTCTGCCTGCTTAGTGGCACAGCTAGCTCGGGCATCGCTTGTGAAAGACAAACAGAGATCCAAATCTCAATGCGTCGTTGTTTTAGTGGCAAGTCTGCTACCGGTCGTATTATTTTTATCCAACCGAACCCTGCAAAGCTATACAGAAGATTTTCTCACGGAACCACTGGCACTCGTTTGGATGCAACTCGTTGCAATTAGTCTTGTTCGAAGTTCGTCCATGGCTACTGCGAGAAGCAAATGGATGCACCTTCTATTTGCAGCCTTCTGCTGGGGTTGTTTGATTCTAACTCGCTCGCTCTTTGTGACTTGGCTTCCAGCACTACTAATGCTCCTGCTTGCACTGCCGGCCGAATCCTGGCGTCGGCGTTTGCAACACAGCCTTGCCTTTCTCGGCGTCGTTTGCTTGGTCTGCGCTCCTTGGTGGGCCCGGAATATTTTCGTTCACGAGCGATTCATTCCACTGGGTACCCAAGGTCCAATAGCCATGCTTGGCGGCTACTGCGAGGCGGCTTGGCAGGATGGCGGCGAGTGGCAGTACGAGGCCGAAAAAGCGCTACGAGCCCAACTCGATGCCGATCCAGATTTTCACTCATTGACCAGCGATCTTGCGAAAGAGGCTCAAGTCTACGACGCGGCACGAGCTGAACTAGTCCGGTTCGTTGGCGGGCATTACGACGACCTACCCCGTATTGCACTCGCGCGAATCGTGACTCACTGGAATCCGTATTATGGTAAGAGCCTCATTTGGAAGATCGCAATACTTTGCGGGGCCGCCATGTTGGTGAGAAGATGGTGGATCCATCGCAAGCAGCCAAGCAAGGGCAAATGCTATTTCACTGCAATCAGTGTGCTGATCGGGATGCCGTTGATCAGCACGGTCATGGTTGGTTGCCTGTATTCGGTTGGCGGTCGATTCTTGGTTCCTTGCTTCGGCATCCTCAACACCCTTGTTGGATTGGCCGTTCTGCTCGCGATGCATCCAAACGCAATGGCAGATGTAAATGTGCCCACTGAAGAAAAGAACAGCTCATCGGCCGCAACGCAATCGGGGTAGTCCATACCTCGCTATATATCGACTTGTCGATTGTCGCGACGTCTCTCGGGCAGATCCAACTAAAAGCAGCCAACGTTATCCTTCTTGTTTACGAGCGAAGGATCCAATGGCTCTGACACCTTCGTTGCTCACTTCCAAAACTTCTTGTGTGACTGGATGACCAGATTCACTGTATTCACGCATAACGACCGTCCCCAACCGACCAAGAGAATCGGCATTCGCCTTGGGGATGACGTAAACAAAGTCACGAGCTGGAGCAACGACATAGACTGGCCAGCCATGCGAGGGCGACACGACCTCACGAAACTTCGAGCAGAGAATCAGTGAGGCTTTGAATTCCCGCTCTTGCGTATTAAGCATGCCCAGCGATACTCCACCAGCATCTTGCGACTCGAGTAGGGTATCCGAAGCAATGGCATCCATATTCTCCTCTGCCAATGCGACCACCGTCTCGACATTGACGTCCCACTCGCTAACCATATCTTTGCTGATCCATGTAATGCGTGATCCATCCGGTGAAGCAAGAACAAACACTTTGACTAGTGTATCGTTCACTTTTTGACAGAGCGTATTTACAAATCCATTTTCGTAGTCAGCGGGTTCGATGCAAAAACGGAGAAAGGGTTTTGCATCTTCCCAGTTTGGGGCTTGATCAAAGAACTCTTCGGCCAGCTGCTGAGCGAAATGCGCAATCATTTCAGGATCATTGTCCCGCTCGTAGTTGCGCCGCACGTTCTCAAGGTTGACCGTTGCATTGATTTCACCGATCGCGATTTCATACAGCCCATCTTCATTGACTGTGAATTGAAGTCCCATTCTCACTAATTCTGATACGAAAACTTCGTCTGCGTTTGGAGATGTTTCGGTCATGTCTTTGGTCTTTTGAAGATGTAGATTGCAAACGGTCAACTTGCATTCTGAGATTCAATTCTACTGGTGTAGTCAGCCTTCCGATCAGTCTTGCTAGCCATAAATTGATGGACGGCGACTAAAGTTGCAATGCTTAGTAGAGCGACCAGATGCCAATGGAGGTCAGCAAGGTCTACGGACAGTGGACCAACGAAAATCAACCCAAAGCCGTAAAACAAAAATGCTCTTGCAAACACAAACAAAACGCGGCTTCGCGATTGGAAAACCCAAGACAAAAAAATTCCCCACACGGCGGCCGTAAAAGCAACCGACCAGCAGAACCAACCTCGCATCAGAGCACAGCGACTCGGGTTCGAAGCGTCAAAGTAAACCTCGCATTGCTGACCGGCAGGAAACTGTCGGGCTAGCTTACCGCTGCCCGTGTATCCGCCTTTGTTTCCCAAGAAACCGGGAAACACTCGTGTCGACCTAATCTCTGTCCCATCCACTTCAAACGTATAGGTGACGAGCGTTGACGCCTCTGAACGATGCGTTTTTTGCTCAACATTAGACACAATGCCCTGCGTCTTAGAATCCATCAACACTAAATCGACGGACTCAAAAACCAATGCAACTGGCATGCAGAAGCAAAGCATTGCCAGTAGGCAACCGACCCCAATCAAGAGCAACGCTCCGAAGCTGATGCTACCAGCCTTTTTCAAAATCGTGGTAAGACGGCCCATTGGTACTCGACGGTTCAATGAAAATCATGCATACAGAATGGCCCAATTCCAACCCACTCTGGGCGCAACCGAAGCCTGTTTTGTTCCGCGTCGGCCACAGCTCGAACGACGGTCTTTCGACACGCTGAATTTTAAGGCGGTGCAGTATTCTAGCGCGAAACTCTTTCGCTTTCATCGAAATTCACCGACAACACTCAGTCGTAATCCGGGAATTCCCGACGAAACCCTGCGACGCTGAGCACCCAAAATCGTTAACAGCTAGCCTTAGGCGACTCGCCTTCTGTCCCAAACCGTTTCGATGAGGAAGTTCGTTGTGCGAACCCAATTGCAGCTGCAGCAAGTCCGAATCCAAGTATTAAGAACGAAACGATGTTAACCCATGGGGCCGCTAGGCCGACCGCTAAGTCAGCCAGAAAACCGGCGGCCCACGCCGCTGTGAATCCTGCAAGAAGCAGCGCAAAAGCAGCCGATTGTTTGTTCGCCAATCCTGTCCAAACAAGTCCAAGAGCAAGAATGCAGAAAGCAACATTGAGGCCATTTGCAAATATTGCAATTGAGTCAATCGTTGCGAGCGTTTCTGGCGAGAGAGATTTCACATCTGCGCTCGATAGCAGCAAAAAGAGAGCTGGCGTGTGCCCATTAAGCAGGAGAGTCTCCAAGATAATCTTGACTGACGCCATGCAGTTCAGAGCTGCCCAAACCGTTAGTACCCAGCAACCAAGTTTCAGCATAAGTGCAATTAGTCGAAGTGCATTGGAGAAAAGAAACCACGTAATCGCCTGGAAAGAGGCGCGTCTTTGTTCTTGCAATGGCGAATTTGGGGTGTTCGTGCTTGAACACGCCGCAAACTTCAACACCCCAATCTCGGAGAACTCTTG
>JBCCEO010000597.1:0-5312 GCA_039030255.1 Planctomycetota bacterium
AGCAAATCTTTCTGCCACGAAACGGCCAGTAAGGCGCATCTTGATGCCAGGGTGTCGGATTGTCCGTCCCGGGCTGTTTCACAAACAGGTGATCAAAATAGAAGCGGGCCGAGGCGCTGTCCATCGCTTGAGCTGCTAAGCCAGCGAATCCTGCGCGATTGCGGCGTTTGGCGCGGCATCCGTTGCAGAGGCTGAATCGGCCAGAAGTCCCGCCAGCCCAAGTGTTCCAAATCCAGCACCGAGCTGTCGCAGGGCGTCGCGGCGGGAGAGGTTTGGTAGAGGATTGCGATGGAACATGCTTATCTCACAAACATAAACTCATTGGAACTCAACATCACTTGGGCATAACGTTGCCAGCTCGTCAGCTCGCCGTTCCCGACTTGACTCGCCTGAGCAAGAAACTGCATTGCCAACTGCGTTTCCTGCTCAAGCGCTTTGCGTCCATAAAGGATATCGTACAGTTGCACGATTCGAGCTTCATCCGAATCTGCCATTTTCTCCAAACGAGCCACCATGGCTTTTGCACGATCCACCATAAAAGAGCTGTTCAGGAGGAATAGATATTGCTGCGGAACGATGCTTTTCGGACGCTTGGCTACAGTGGCACGCATCAATGGAAAGTCAAAACGACGCAGGAAAATATCAGAGGGATGTACGTCACCATTGCGACTCACTCTCGCATACAGCGTCCGCCGCTTGTCGCTTGCCGCATCCGAAAAGGGCGGGCCGCCGGGCGCGACATTGAGCTCTTTTGTTACTGCCAGCAAGGAATCACGCCAAGCTTCGACATCCATGCGGCGAGGTGACATCCGCCAAAGCAGTTGATTCCCACCGTCGACATCGAAATTCTTTGCATCGAATGAGCTGCTGAGCTGGTAAGTCTCCGAGTTCATGATTAGCCGATGCAGGCTCTTCAGCGACCAACCTTGCTGGACGAACTCGTCCGCCAAAAAATCGAGCAGCTCTGGGTGCGTAGGTGCTTCCCCAAGTACTCCAAAATTGCTAGGCGTACGTACAATTCCTTCGCCAAAATGATGCATCCAAACTCGATTGACAAAGACGCGAACCGTCAGCGGATTGGCGGGATTCACAATCGCTTCGGCCAATGCCTTACGACCACTGCCCTCTGTCAAAGGCACGTCGTCTCCGGAACTCAAGATCCGCAAAAATCGACGCGGTGCGAGATCACCCGTCTTCCGCAAGTTGCCGCGAATGGCGACGTGCATATCGCCGCTGCCAGCATCGCGAAGAGCGTGAGCCGTTTCGTAGCTCGGCGGTACGTTGGCTCGTAGCTTTTCCAATTGCGTATGAGCAACATCCAGCTCCGCGTACTCATCGGTTGATACAGTAGAAGCGTCTTTCTTGATCCGGTTTTCGATATCCTTCCGCCGCTTATCAAACTCGTTTAGCCTTCGCTTGTGGTCTTCAAACGTGTTAACCACTTCGGATGGTGCCAGTGGCATGTCTTGGATAGCAGTATTGTTGAATACGCCCGCCAAAGAGTAGTAATCTTGCTGCGGCACCGGATCGAACTTGTGGTCATGACATCGAGCACAAGAACCGGTAACTCCAAGCAGACCACGAGTCAACGTGTCGATGCGGTCGTCCAGTGTTTCTCCTTTGGCCTGGGCAACGCTATCGGGATCGCCTCCGTCGGAGCGATAAGTTGGACCCAGTGCGAAAAACCCAGTGGCAACCCCTGGATACTCGCCCTCGTTTTCCTGGGAGAGATCGCCCGCGATTTGTAGGCGCAAAAAGGTATCGATGGGCAAGTCTTCGTTCATCGCGTTGACGACCCAGTCCCGGTATCGCCAGGCTTGAGGCAAGGCTTTGTTGTCCAGGAATCCGCCTTGTCCATCGCTGTAGCGGGCTACGTCCAGCCAATGTCGGGCCCAACGCTGGCCATACTGAGGAGAAGCTAGAAGTTCGTCAATCAAGCTCGAAACGGCCGACTTGCGGTCTTCTATGCAGGCTGTCTCGAATGCACGGATTTGCTCGGGAGTTGGAGGGAGGCCAAGCAAGTCGAGGTAAATTCGGCGGACCAGGATGCGTGGCTCGGCAGCCGCTACGGCTTGTACTCTTCCTGCAGCGCGTCGCTGAGCCACAAAGTGATCAATGGGATTGAGGTCCGCATCTGCCACCGGAATATCGGGACGCTTCACAGGCTGCCATGCCCAATGCTCGGCCTGAGCTTCTTGCCAATTGAATTTTTCCCAGTCCGTGCGAGTCGGCAACATCGTGCCTTCGGAACTGGTGACCTGGGGCCAAGGCGCTCCCATTTCAATCCATTGCTGCAGCACTCGAATCTCCGCATCCGCGAGCTTGCCTTCTGGCGGCATCTCGAGTGTATCCCAGCGCACCGATTCGAGTAGTAGGCTGTGCTGTGGGTCCTGCAAGTCAAGGGCCGGCCCCGAATCACCGCCCTTGAGCATTCCTTCGCGGCTATCTACGTACAAACCGCCTTTGAGTTCTGGTGCATCGGTGCTATGGCAATCGTAGCAATGCTTGATTAGCAGAGGCCGAATATGTTCCTCGAAATACTCGACCTGCTCTGGTGTAAATTCAATTTTTTCCTCGACCTGCGCACACACGGAGCGCGGATCAAGCGACATATGGAATGCCAAGCAAATGAGGAAAATGCGAATCCAGGGCATGAACTGTGATCCTCGTGAAACGGCACGAAGCAATTCGGCAGCGATCGCCGCCATCGTCGGTGACTCTGGCAATGAACTAGCGATTGCCAATCGACAAGGTGTGGAAAAGTTAGGTGGGAACGGGGCAATACTCTTCTATTGTAGCACATTCGCATCGCGTAAAGCACGAGGAAATACTAGCCCGACGCGCAATCGAGTATCTCGAATGAGCGGACGCGTCGTTTTGATTTGCGCGTTTGTATACAAGCCGTAGTAAGAGCCGGGAAACTCTTTGTTTGCCTCACCAATTGCTTCCAGCACTTGCCGAAGGTATCAAGCTGCGGCATTTGGCATTTTTGCGGGGTACTAGCGGTCAGACCAATAGTCGGGGGAACGAGAATTGTGGGCGACGGCGACCACGATTATTTCCGAAGCAGCGACGCGATAGATGATATGAAATGGAAAACGCCTAAGTAGAAAGTAGCGATGGCGAGCCTCGCACTTGGGAAAGCGGTCGGGATCGGAAGATATCTGGGAGATCGCCCGATTCAGTTCTGCGTCAAAGTCGTTGGCAGCTTCGATACTTCGTTCGGCGTACCATTCGCTCGGCGTACCATTTAAGCGATTCGGTAAAATCGATTTCCGCCGCAGAACAAATGATGACCTTAGCCAGCAAGCCCTGCCTCGCGACACGCACGTTCGCGAACCTCAGCCCACGATGAACCTGTCATCTCGCCAGCGTCAAAGGCATCGCTGCGACGATTTGCTTCCGCAATCCACTTTGAATCCGGAGGAACCCAGTCAAGCGGAGAGACGCTATCCCAAACAGTGGCAATTAGCTGTGCGCGTTCGGCCGCAGAAAGTGACTGTGCGGCGGCTAGGATTTCACTCATGTTTGTCATAGCAATTTTATACCATCTCATCCGAGCTGCGACAGCAATTTGCTCATTGCGATCCCGTCGGTTTCAACGTCAATTCCGCGACTACAGGGCGATGGTCCGAGGCAAGGGGTTCGGCGACGACTTTTCCGGACGCCGATTCCCACGCAGATTTCGGGCCTACAAAAACAAAGTCGATTTCACTCCGCGGTTTGTCCGCCGGAATTGTAAAGCGATCACTTTCAGGCTTGGCGGCTTCCATTTCGTTTTCCGAAAGCAACTTCAAAGTCCTGGAGCCCTTGCGATCATTGAAGTCTCCGAGCAGAACGTAAGGCCCTCCAAGTGTGTTCAAGAATTCGCGAACCACTTCCGCCTGCTGCCAACGGTACTTGTCGTCGGAAACCCAATCGAAGTGCACGTCGACAACCATAAGGGGCTGGCCACCGGGCAGTATCACTTCGACGGCCAAAGCAATCCGAGGTTCGTTCCCATCAGGTAAACGGACAGATTGACTGGACTTGATCGGAAAACGCGACAGCATACCCATACCGTAACGTCCGCCTTGATAATCCATGAAAGCACCAAACGCTGGGTGCATCTCGGTGATTTCCCCAAGCTCGACTATCTGGTTCACACCACCACTACGCTTTGCTCGCATGTCGATCTCTTGGAGAGCGACAAAATCGGGCGATTGCTCGTTGATAACTTTGGCAATGCGCTTGAGATCTAACTTGTAGTCCGTGCCGACGCCATGCCGGATATTGTAGGACATGGCTTGCATGCTCTCCGCCACAGACGAATCAGCCGGTTCTTTCATCGCCATTGTGGTCAAGACAGCCGCATGGTCCGAAGGAAACTTGATAGGGTGGTTGCGGATCACCTTTGAGGAATCTGTTTCAAGGTGCTGCGATTTGCAAAAGATGAAGTCGATGCGATCCTGCTCTTGCTCAGGGAACTTGGGCGACCAAGTCGAATCCTGCTCACGATCAACCCGGGTATTTGCCTCGCGATAGGTATCCCGAAAACCGTGGTCTAGCAGAATTGAGCCCGTCCTCCATTCGATGCGACGCTCGAACTGGTCGGTGAAGGCTGAGGCGTAATCGTTAGGGGACATCGAATTGAAGTCGCCTGCGATGACGATGCTGACATCCTGATATTTGTCCGCGCTCAAGCGTTCTTCGATCGCCGCCAGCATTTTTTCCAAATCGGCGGCCGACGGCTCACAGGCAGCTTGCAATTGTTCGTCCGAACGTTTCGCTCGAACTCCAGGCAACCAAATGTCTTCACCGTAAGGTAACCAGATCGAATAAAAAGCAACGCGGTGTCCGCCGGGCAATTCGATTAGCGCGCCGATACACTTAAATGCTTCGAAGACGGAGATATCTTCGAGCACTGGGAAGCGACTGTGGATCGATAGGTTCGTTCCTCGCTCATGAAAGTGAAACCCAAGTCCTTTGGAGATGATCTCGCCGGAGCCATAAGTCTCCTGCATTGCGATGATGTCGGCTTTCGACTCGCGAATTACCTCCACAACACGTTGCGGTCCGACTTCCTTTCCATCCTCACGGCCTCCGTGCCAAATATTCCATGTCATGACCCGTACTTCTTCTTGCGCAAGACAGGAGCCGCTTGCCAGAAGGACGAGGAGGAACAGTGTCATATAGCGTGGCACGATATGCAAATGAAATGATTGCACTTCTTTGTCCTGTTTGATATGAGATTGGCCGAGAGCCAAAAGGCGCAAGTTGGGATAGCTCCATTGTACACTTCGTCAGATTACCAGATCACAGATTCTGTTCGG
>JBCCEO010000598.1:0-5296 GCA_039030255.1 Planctomycetota bacterium
ATCTTCTTTGGATTGTTTGTAGCGACCTCGCATGGAGGTCAACAATTTCTGACAGGCCTCCAATTCAGCCACCTTGGCCTTGCGACATGCCAGCAACTCAAACATCGCGTGGATCCGCTGGTCATCCTTTGTTTTTTCGGTCAGCAAACGTTCCGCGAGCTTGCGTCCCATTTCGATTCTTTGAGTTTCGTTGAACAACCCAAGCGACTGCAGTGAAGTATTTGTACGGGAACGTCGTACGCAACTCGATTCGCGATCTGGTGCATCGAATAACATCATCATCGGATGCGGACTGGTTCGTTTCCAGTAGATGTAAAGGCTGCGGCGATAGAGTAAATCGCCTTTGTCCTGCACATACTGCTTGGTATTGCTTGCCGGATGCGCTAGGGCCTTCCACATTCCAACCGGCTGATACGGCTTGACCCCTTCGCCGCCCATGTGCGGATCCAAAAGTTGGCTCGCCCAAAGTGCTGTGTCCCGAATCACCTCGGCATCCATGCGATAAGAAGGTCCGCGAGCAAAGAGTTTGTTTTCGGGATCATCAACGTCGCCGCGCCAAGCCGAACTTTGCTTGAAAGCACGACTCGTCATCATCAACTTGAGCATGTATTCCAGATCCCAACCACTGGACTGCAATTCAAGAGCCAACCAGTCGAGCAATTCAGGATGCGTGGGCTGTTGGCCTTGCAGTCCAAAATCTTCAGGTGTCCGTACAAGACCGACTCCAAACACTCGCTGCCAAATGCGATTCACGATGACACGCGAGGTCAGCGGATGATCGGGTGAGACCAGCCATTGTGCCAACCCGAGTCGATTACGCGGGGCGTCTTGGGGCAACGCTCCCATGACTTGCGGTACACCCGGTTGCAATGGATCCCCCGCAGGCTTGTCATACTCGCCGCGTTCCAAAAGTCGCGTTTCGCGTGGCGACGCCAAGTCCTTGGCGACCAACGTCGTCGTGAAGGACTTCTCCAACTCGGATCGCTCTTCTGCCAGCTCCGTAGCGCGAACCTGCAACAAAGAATCTTGAAATGGACCGCGAGGATCGGCAATAGTCTTCAGCTTGCCGGCAGCACTGTTGCTCGCCCAACCAGAGGGTGCTGCTATTTGTTGCTTTTGGATTTGTTTCTCGGCATTTCGAATGAGCTTATCTCGCTTCAGCCCCAGAACGTGGGATTGCTCCCAACCTGATTGATCTTTCGGTGCGCGGGCGATCGTTCCATATTCGTATTTATTGCCATCCAACGCTCCTTCTTCCGTACTGTTGAAGAAGGCCATCAGCTGATAAAACTCTTGCTGCGTGATCGGATCATATTTGTGCGTGTGGCAGCGAGCACAAGTAAAAGTCATTCCAAGCAGCACGGTACCAATTGTTTCGGTCCGGTCGAAGCTGTTCTTGGCTTGGAATTCCGCTGCGATAGCGCCTCCTTCGGCCGTGCTGGGATTCATTCGCACAAAACCGGTTGCAACACGCTGTTCCAAACTTGGCTCTGGCAACAGATCGCCCGCCAGCTGCCAGACAATGAATTTGTCGAGAGCCAGATTGCGGTTCATCGCCCGCACGACCCAATCGCGATAGGGATAAATGCCGCGCCGATTGTCCAAATGCAATCCGTGCGTATCGCCGTAACGGACGGCGTCGAGCCAATAACGCGCTTGGTGCTCGCCGTAACGTGGCGATGAGAAAAGTTTACTTAGCAATTTTTCGTAAGCCTGCGGCGAGGCATCATGCATAAATTCGGCTAAGACTTTGGGCTCGGGCGGTAGGCCAGTCAAAGTAAATGCGGCTCGTCGCGCGAGCGTCGCTTTCTCGGCTTCCGGCGCAAAATCAATTCCGGCTGACTTAATCGGTTCGGCCAAAAAGGCGTCAATGGACTTTGGTGCATCCTGGCGATCTGAGCGAGCAGGTTTGACGAAGGCCCAGTGCTCGGCGTACTGGCCACCACCGGCAATCCAGCGCTTCAAGATGTCTTTTTCCGCATCGGTCAGTTGCTTCTCAGACTCCTTGGGCGGCATCGGGTCTTCCTCAGACGCAATCCGCATTAGAAGCTCGCTCATCTCTGGGTGCTCTAGGTCGATTGCCCAGTAGTCGCCCAAGTCCTTGGTCGCTCCTTCCTGCGAGTCCAGACGCACTAAGTCTTCGTCCTGTGCATCGGGACCGTGGCACAGAAAACACTTGTCGGAAAGAATCGGAAGTACTTCGCGCGCAAAATCAACGTTCTCTTCCGATTGAGCCACGCCAACGGAGCTAGCCAGAAGCGCACAAAGAAAAACGCTTGCCATTCCTAGGACTTGAATTCGGCAACTTGGGAGCATTGCAACTATAGGGTGGGTAGGGAGTGACGAGGGTGATAGTAGAACGAATGTCGAACAGTTGTCCCCAACTGTTTTCGAACTCTTTGAACCATTCTCCTAACTAGGAATGGAGATGTTGGCAAATTGCTTTAGCTTTTACGGCGGTTAAACAGTTGAGACAACTGTTCGGCTATCTTTCGAGAAACAGTTGGGACAATTGTTCTACAATCTGGTTTCTGACTTTTATTATAAGTAGAAATCGGCTCAAAAGGCATCCTTTCGAACGCAGGCGGAAAAACACACTGCAGGAAAGTCGATCGTCCTTCGGCGACTAGGAAAATCGGCAACTAAGAAAGCTGCGCGGCTGCAATTCATTTTCAGATTCAGCAAGGATACTTGTCATGCAAGAATCGCCAGACCAAGCCACGCTGCCAGGAACCCTGCGAGTGCGAAACTTGATTGTGCTGGCGGTCTGCGTTGGAATCGTATTCACGCTTCTCGCCATCGCTGTGAAAAACGCACGGCAGCGCACAAGAACGATGCAGTCGGCCAGCAGCCTCAAACAACTCAGCTTGGCGTTTCTCAATTACGAAAGTGCTTATCGCCGGCTTCCGATGGGAGGCGTGCACGATGAACTCGGGCCCAAGCAAGGCTGGTGTTTGGGCATTGCCTGTTTCATCGAATCCAGCCCGTTTTACTACGAAGCAACTCGAACGCCTTACGCTTGGGATCACCCGTTTAACGCGCACCTCTACCAGGATCCGCATTATCTCTTCCTGCATCCGTCGATCCCTGAAACGGTCACCCAAACTGGCTTCGACCTGACGCACTACATGGGCAACCCAACTTTGGTGCACAAGCACAGTCAGATTCGCTACGACGATATTCGCAACCATTCTCAAACTTGGATTGTCGCGGAATGCTTTTCGCAGTGGCACCCACGAGGATATCCCTTCAACTGGCGCGATCTTCCGGCGCTCGTCGATCAGGCAGAAGGGCAGCCAGGAATCCAAATTGCTGCGGTAGATGGAAGTGTTCAATCGTTTAGCCTCAAATCGGATCTTCTCCGCGAGCCGGGTTTTATGCAAGCGTCGGGACTAGATATTGATGCAAGCCTGACCAAGATTCCGGCTAAGGATTTTCATTATTCGGCGGAAAAATTTGTAACTGATTACAGGGTGTACTTCAATCGTGCGGCGATCGAAAACACCATGAGCCTCGGTTTGAGTCAAGTTCTTAACGACTCCGAGAAGAAATCCATGGGCACGTCGTTCGACATGGAGAATATTTCAAAGATAGTGACCAACGCAGAGCATCTCGCCTTTGCACAAGAGCAATTCAAGAAGTATCCACGAATCAAAGTACTCCTCTACAACGCCGCACTCACGGACGAGATTGCTGCTTCTTTGGCGGAGCTCCGAGAACTTGAGTATTTGTACTGCGAAGGCTGCTTGCTTTCGAAGCAGGGCCAAGCACAAATCGCCTCGCTACCAAACTTGAAACTGCTCTACGGCGTCGAGCCGCAGTGGGTGCCGGAGCTCGCCGCCCAGCGCGAAAATTTGCAAATCGTTAGGTGGTCTTCGGATTAGCCGACTAGCGCCCGTTGTTTACTTGTCTTCTTTCTGCAGCCAGCCGTTGCCGCGCATCCATTCTTCGCAGCGAGCGGGCCAAGTCGTTACATCGTTCGCGTTGCGTCGTAGTCCATAGCCGTGTCCTCCTCGCGGATAGAGATGTACTTCTGCTTCAACATTATTGCGTTTCAGTGCAATTCCCATACGCAAGATGTTCTCGGCTCCAACGCCGTCATCCCAAGTCATCGTGAGAAATGCAGGCGGAGTATTTTGGTCAACTGGCAACGCTTCTGAAATGAGTTCATCGCCGGGGCCATAAAAGTAGGCTGGATAAATCAGGACGGAGAAACTTGGCCTACAGCTAACTTCATCCACAGCGTCAATTGCATCATAAGCCCGCTTGGCATAGTTGGTGGATAGGCTAGCGGCCAAGTGCCCTCCGGCGGAAAAGCCTAGGACTCCAATCCGCCCTGGATCAATGTTCCAATCCTCTGCATTAGATCGCACCATAGAAAGGGCCCGTTGAGCGTCCATCAGCGGACCGATCGGAGGCTTGGGGCGCCCTCCGCCTGCGGGCTTGGGCGTCTTCGGCCTTGGCACGCGATATTTCAGCAAGACACCGGTGACGCCAATCGAATTCAGCCACTCGCAGACCTCGGTTCCTTCCAAGTCGTAAGCCAAAATGCTGTAGCCTCCGCCCGGGCAAACCACGACGGCCGCACCGGTGTTCTTGTCCTTGGGCGCCGAGTAAACCGTCAGCATCGGTTCTGAAACATGCCCCAACCGAATCACAGTCTTGCCTGCAACCAACCCTTTGCCTTGCTTCGTCATATCCCGCTCTTCTCCCTCGGCGGTGATGATCCCAGGAGGCGATTCAGGCCAGAGCTTGAATTCGAGTTCTTGGGCACCTGCCGGGAAAGGGCAAATATGCAGGAGCAGAATCAAAATGGCAGCTGAAGATAGGTTGGAAGCGAAGCGAATCATGCTGGCTCTCGGAAGTAACGGAATTAGATTTCGAGCTACGTCATTCTAACGCGCTCTGTGAAGCCATGTTTTTCACTCATGCCGCGCTGCAGCGAGGCAAGATGACCTGTGCCGTAGAGCTAACAGATCTCGCTCACTTCGCCACCTGCTTCCGAAAAGATTTCGTCGCTACTCTGGGGAGTTTCGTTCTCGCCTGTTGTGCAGTCTTCAAGACTTTCGGCCTCTTCGTTCCGAGGCCCTTCTTTCCAGCACTCGGAAACGTGGCCTCGCCCGCGCTCCGGGGTGCTAGCATTGCTTGGGCTCGAAATGCCCTTGCTGCCGTCTGTCGCCTACCGCTAACCTCCGCAGCCAACGAAATTCCACTTTTTGTCAAATTTGATTCAAGTCGGAAACAGCGGTAAGGCCTTCACGCAAACGATATGCAACGCAATCGCTCAAGCAATGAG
>JBCCEO010000599.1:0-5295 GCA_039030255.1 Planctomycetota bacterium
ATCGGCATTCGAAGACAAATTTTTTAACGCTTAATCACAGGACAAACATCAAACCACTCGCGTCCTTGCTGCCGCATCCACTCGGTACTCGCTTCCGGGCCCCAGCCTGCAACCGGATAGGTATTCATGGCCGGTGCCGCAGGACTGCGCCATGCCGCGATAATTGGGTCAATGATTTCCCAAGCTAATTCAACCTCGTCACTTCGTGCGAATAGACTTGCATCTCCTTCTAAAGCATCCTGAAGCAGACGCTGATAGGCGTCAGGCAAGGATCCGCCCGAATCGAAGCGGAAATCAAGCTGACTTTGCCGAAGCTGCATTTCTTGGTCTGGCACCTTGGACTGGAAGTGCATTTGGATACCCTCAGCGGGTTGAATCTGTATTACCAAACGGTTTGCTTGAGGAAGCGACTGCTGGTCTGAGAAAAGCAGATGCGGCGGATGATGAAACTCGATAACAATCTGTGTCGTCCTGCAGCTCAAGCCCTTGCCACTACGTAGATAAAATGGCACTCCCTGCCATCGCCAGTTGTCGATATGAAGTTTTAGTGCGGCGAAGGTCTCGGTTTGGCTCTGCGGATCCACGCCCTCTTCACCTGTATAGCCCTCGTATTGAGCCCGCACTCCACACTCCGCAAAATCGCTGCCTTTCAAAGCACGAATAGCGCGCAGCACTTTGACTTTTTCATCACGCACACTGGTCGCGTCGTAATGCACCGGCGCCTCCATGGCGGTGATCATCATCAACTGAAAAATGTGGTTTTGGAACATGTCACGCAAAATGCCCGACTTGTCGTAATAGCCACCGCGACGGCCAATGATGACTTCCTCTGCAACGGTGATCTGCACATGGTCGATGTAATTGCGATTCCACAGCGGTTCGAAAATTGTGTTGCCAAACCGCAGGACCATCAAATTCTGGACTGTCTCCTTGCCCAAGTAGTGATCGATTCGATACACCTGATCTTCGCGAAAGACCTTGAAGATTGACTCGTTCAACGCTTTGGCCGTCTTCAAGTCTGTGCCGAAAGGTTTTTCAATCACAATGCGACGAGCTCCCTCAGAGTCGTCCGCCAAGCCCGAAGCGCCGAGCTGTGCCGCTGCATCTGCATAAAGTTGCGGCATCGTTGAGATGTAATACAAGCGATCGGCGGGACCGGATTCCAATTCTTCCAGCCGAGCCTTCAACTCGGAAAAATCTTCCGCTTGCTGGATGTCGCCGGGGACGTAGAAAATGCGCTCCGCGAAACTGCTCCAAGCTTTCTCCTCAAACTCCTTGCCAGCAAACTTGGCCGTGGTAATTGCCAACTGCTCACGCCACGCGTCATCGGTGAACGAGCTACGCGATACGCCCACAATGCGGAAATTCGGCGGCAGGCGATCCCGCAGGTGCAAGCGATAAAGTGCAGGAATCAACTTGCGACTGGTCAAATCCCCACTCGCACCAAAAATGACAATGGAATTAGCCTTGGTAGCAGTCATCTCTCATCTCGGTTTTGGGCATAAGGTTGATTGAGCCGATTTACGCTCCCTCCTCGCAGCAGGTTCTCGAGGGAGAGTCGAGCTATCAGGCTCGGAGAGGGTTCTTAACGGAGCCCAAACTCCGAACGCAGATTATGTTGGCTCAGGAGCTGAGCCGCAATCAAATTACTCGCCAGGCTGCTTGCGCAAGTCCAACCACTCGGAGTGGAAAGTACCCTCGCGGTCGACTCGCTTGTAAGTATGAGCACCAAAGTAGTCGCGCTGAGCTTGTAGTAAGTTGGCAGGCAAACGCTCGCGTCGGTAGCTATCGTAGTAGCCCAAAGCCGCGGAGAACGCCGGAGTCGGAACACCAAGCTGCGTTGCGGCCATGATGACGGCTCGCCAAGCTGCCTGACTCTCGTCGATGATCTTCTTGAAGTAAGGGTACAACAACAAGTTCTCTAAGTTTGGTTGCTCGTCGAAGGCTTCCTTGATGCGATCCAAGAACTGAGCACGAATGATACAACCACCACGCCACAGCAAGGCGCAATCGCCATAGTTCAGCCCCCAATCATGCTCTTCGCTAGCCGCTTGCAACTGCACAAAGCCCTGGGCATAACTGCAGATCTTCGACGCATAGAGCGCCCGTCGCACGGCTTCAATAAAGCCCGCACGGTCACCGACGAGACTGCTCGTCGCACCGCCAAACGCTGGGTTGTCGCCTTCAGCAGGCCCTTCAAGAACTTTACTCGCGCGAACCCGAGCCTCTTTGACGGCGGACAGTCCGCGTGCATAGACGGCCGTAGTGACCAAGGTACTAGGAACGCCCAAGTCCAAAGCAAGTTGACTCATCCACTTGCCGGTGCCCTTGGCACCTGCCGTATCCATGATCTTGTCGACCAAATAGCCTTCGCCATCTGGTTGATCGTCCTTGGCACTGAAAATGTCGCGTGTGATTTCGATCAGGTAGCTCTGAAGCTCACCGTTGTTCCAGTCTTCGAACACATCGTAGAGTTCGTCGTTGTTCAGGCCAGCAACTTCCTTCAGTATCTGATACGCCTCGCAGATCAACTGCATGTCGCCGTATTCGATTCCATTGTGAACCATTTTCACGTAGTGCCCTGCTCCGCGAGGACCCACCCACTCGCAGCAAGGAATATCGTCGTTTGGCCCCACCTTGGCACTGATCGATTGGAAGATGTCCTTCACCAGTGGCCAAGCTTCCTTCGATCCGCCTGGCATGAGACTTGGGCCCTTCAGCGCGCCCTCTTCGCCGCCCGAGACACCCGTACCCACGAAGAGCAGTCCCTTCTCCTCGATGTATTTGGTGCGGCGTTCGGTGTTCGTGTAATGCTCATTGCCGCCGTCGATGATCACGTCACCTGGCTCCAGATGTGGGAGCAAAGCTTCGATGATCGCGTCGACCGCCGGGCCGGCTTTGACCAGCGTCATTACCAGACGCGGTTTCTTGAGAGAGGCGACGAGTTCTTCAATCGTGTGGCATCCCACAAAGTTCTTGCCTGCCGCTCTGCCGCTGACCAAGTTGTCCACTTTTTCGGTCGTACGATTGTAGACCGCGATACGATTTCCTCGGCTTTCCACATTCAGGGCCAAGTTTTCACCCATAACGGCTAGGCCGATTAGGCCAAAATCACACTTTTCGTCGCTCATCGAGTTTTCTTTCTCACTTATCTTTCAAATGCCAGTTGGTCTGTTTTATTGCTCGCAGTTCCCATCTGCTGCTCCGCTCCGCCCAGTTTTCTTGTCGCGAAGCCTTGCGCTCGGCAGGCTCACTGCGAAATCTGGTCCGAGATTTTGCGTTCCCTCCTATCGGAAGCCCATTATTCACGGCTTGGTCGATTCTTTGAGTCCAAATTGCACCATCCAGCCAACATTTGTCACAAATGCCCCAGCCCCGCTGTTCTTTCACCAACGCAGCGTCAGCCAGTGGTCTGTTACAGCTGAAAATTAGGGTTGATAGTGTAGTGGATGAGGCGACGAGTCCCAGCACTGTCGCTTCCGAACGGACTCGTCGCCTCGTCCTCTACCCGCAAATTGAATTGGAACAAACCACTAGGCCTGCTCGATCTCTTCCTCGCCAACCCGCAGCGTCAGCGAGGCCCATTCTAGTCACCCTCTGCTTGCGGTGCTCCACAGCAGGTTGCTATGGCCGAAGGCCATCAGTCACCGTAGCCCAGGGCAAAGCCCTGGGGATAAATGCATCATGTGCCGTGTTGGCCGAAGGCCATATTTAAAATCTATGGTCGTTCCAATTGAATATGGCCTTTGGCCAAAACGTGCAATCTTGTCCGAAACCTGGGGCGATGCCCCAGGCTACGATGAAGCATGGCCTTCGGCCAAAGGAAAACGGAGGTTCTTCTCTTCCCCAACTCTTCTCTTCCCCTATCCCCTGATCCCTGACTCCTTCCTTACAAAACCGAGGAATCCCTTTAGAAAGGCCCAAGTCCTCGTATCTTGCATCCGATACAATCGTTACAGATAGCCTTGACGTCCGATATTCCCACCGATAGAAATGCTTCTTCGCAGGGTGTGGCCGTCGGCACCGACCTCGCCGTAATCCAAATACGAACATCAGCCACCCTTTGAGTGTTGATCTTCAACCCCGGCGCACAGCTGACATCGGCGGCGATCCGAACAAAGACATCTAGAACAAACAAGGCGTCGTAGCCAAGTGGCTAAGGCAGTGGATTGCAAATCCATTATGCGCGGGTTCGACTCCCGCCGACGCCTCTTCTTTTCTTCTTCCAAAACGTTCAGCGAGAGCCAACGTCGAACACATTTCCCCAATGTTGGAATGTGTTGTGCCCCAAAGGCCAACTGCTCAACTTTCACAGCTAGACAAACCGTCGTTTGTTTCATTGGAAGCATTCTACTGGCATAATGGTGCCGAACGGAGAGCAGCCAAATGTTACGACGAGATTAGCTGATGGGTACGGAAACAAAGCAACCAGTGTATGCCGTTTTAACGGGTGACTTGATTGGCTCCACGGACTTGGAAACTGCGAGTCGGGAAGAGGCACGGAATCTGTTATTCCGGTCCATCAGTTCTTTGGATAGCTGGTGCTCGAAAAAGAAGGTTGTTAGAGGAAAGCCCGAGATTTTTCGCGGCGATCAATGGCAAACGCTTTTGTCACAGCCAAAGTTTGCTTTTCGCGCCGCGGTATACCTTCGCGCAAAACTAATCGCCACTGGCTGTGATACGCGTATTTCCATCGCGATTGGTGCGGCGGATCGAATATCTCGAACAAGCATTTCGAGGTCTGATGGAGACGTTTTTGTTCGATCGGGGCATGGCTTGGACGAAATGAAGACGGACTCCGAACTGGCCATTTCGCTTCCGCAGACCATGCAAGACTCGGGACGGTGGTTATTGGCTATTGCGGAGCTAAGCGGTGCGATATTGGGTGGTTGGAAGCAGCGACAAGCTGAGGTCGTTTCGCTGGCAATCGATCCGCAGGACCTCAACCAGCAAGAACTTGGTAAACGACTGAAGACTACGCACCAATCCGTTTCCAAAACCTTAAAGGCTGCAAGGTGGGACGCATTGGAAGTTGCCATCAAGTCTTTCGAAGGGTTCGGCTGGGAGAATGATTGACCGGGTCTGACAACCATAAGGTCAGCGACGTGATACGAATCTTGTCACGAGGTCAATTTGACGATTCAACCGTTTTTGGTTGAATTTGCATATTCAACCGTTTTTGGTTGTGACGCATTTGGGAGGCCAAAAAATGCTGTTTGCTGAAACCGTAGCAGCCTTGCTGACGGCTCATTTATTGGGCGACTTTGTGTTTCAACCAGACTGGCTGGCAAAAGC
>JBCCEO010000600.1:0-5292 GCA_039030255.1 Planctomycetota bacterium
ATGCTCCGACAGCGGTTGGAACAATCGGTGATCAAACGAATCAGGACGGAGCGACAATCACAACATTGGATGTAAGAGGATTCTTCGCAGATCTAGATACCAGCGATACGCTCGACTTCACGAGCAGTAGTTTGCCTCCGGGCTTGAGTATCAATGCTTCAGGAGAAATCAGCGGCACGTTGGCTTCGAATGCTTCGGTAGGAGGTCCGTACACGGTAACAATCACAGCCAGTGATGGAACAGGCTCAGTAGATCAGCAGTTCACTTGGACGGTAACGAACCCTGGTCCGAATGCGGTAAGTGATGGCTATAGCACTGCGGAAGACACAGACGTAAGTGGTGATGTCAGCAGCAATGACTCCGACATCGATGGTGATGCATTGAGTTACTCTTTAATTAATGGGCCGAGTAATGGTACTCTGTCGTTTAACGCTGACGGTACATTTACATACACTCCGAATGCGAATTACAACGGTCTCGATGGTTTTCGATATGAAGTGTGTGATGCGGACGGAGCAAAGCAGCAGGCCAATGTGAATGTCTCGATTGGAGCGGTAAATGACCCGCCTCGTGTGTCGACTCCGTTGGCAGACTTAACACACGATGACGGAGACAGTATCTTTGTCGATCTCTCAAGTAATTTTTCCGATGCAGAAAATGATACATTGAGCTTTAGTGCGACGGGTTTGCCCCCCGGAATCAGATTGTCGACAGCCGGATTGTTAAATGGCAATTTGCCGTACAATGCTTCGCAAAGCGGGCCTTATACGGTTGAGGTTTTTGTTGAAGATGGCAACGGTGGTGCAGTAAGCGACACGTTCGTTTGGCAGGTTCAAAACAAGACTCCAATCGCAGGCGACGACGCGGGCTCGGTCAACGAAGACGCGAGTTATTGGGGAGATGTTTCGGCGAACGACAATGACCCAGACGGAGATCCAACGACCTTTGCCAAGCTAACGGATCCATCAAATGGTTCGGTCGTGTTCTTTAGCAATGGGCGTTACCAGTACACACCGAAAACAGACTTCAATGGTTCGGATCTATTCACTTATGAGATTCGAGATGGGGATGGTGCTGCGACCGTTGCCACGGTTCATGTTACCGTAAAACCAATCAACGATGCCCCGCAATCAGTTGCTTTTCTTGGGGATCAAACATCGCAAGATGCAGACAGTGTACTCTTCGATGTAGCTTCGTATTTTGCTGATGTGGATGGTGATGCGTTGATGATTGAAGCATTCGGTCTTCCTCCAGGATTGTCGATTGATAACGCTGGTGTTATCTCAGGCACAATCGCTCGCGACGCTTCGATTCACGGTCCTTATGATGTCGAGGTCGTTGTGAAAGACGGTCAAGGAGGTACGCTGTCGGTTGAGATACAATGGGCAGTCACGAACCCTTCGCCAATCGCAGCAGACGATCAGGCAACAACGGGAGAAAACGATCCTATAACTGGAAATCTGATTACAGATCTGCTCGGACAGGACAATGATCCGGACGGCGACAGTTTGCAAATTCAACTGGTGAATGGTACTCCGGTTGTTGGACAAGCTATAGCGGGATCCGCGGGTGGTCAGTTTGTGATTCAGTCCGATGGTTCTTATTCGTTTGATCCGGGCACGGATTTCGATGGCTTAGCAGTTGGCGAGCAGGTGAAGACCAAAGTCGGCTATACGGTTAGTGATAGTCAAGGAGGATTGTCCTCGGCCGAATTGGAAATCCTAGTTGAAGGTCGTAATGATCGCCCGATTTCGTATAGTCAATTAGCGGATCGAGAAAACGTAGAAGGGGACTCTGCTAGTGCAGATATGGGTAAGTGGTTCGGCGATCCAGATGGGGATCCCAAGATCTTCGTAGTATCTGGTTTACCACCTGGACTGACCGTCGATTCGGTGACTGGGCTAATTTCTGGCACCTTGCCAGATGGAGCTTCACGTGTGGAGCCGTACGAAGTGACTGTCGTTGTGACGGATCCCCATGGCGAGTCGGTGACGCGGAGCTTCCATTGGCGAGTGACGCCTAAGTTCGCTTTTGATTCCTTCAACAACGCGAGTGATTGGGGGCTATCAGGGCGAATCACGGAGCGCAGTGAAGTTCTACTTTCTAGCCAAATTGAAACACTTGCACCTGAGCCGTTGCTGGCGGGATCAGCAAAGCCAGGAACGATTCTGGTCGCGAGGATTTATGCCGAAGATGGATCTGTGCTCGGCGAGGTTAAAACTCAGGCGAATCAGGCTGGTAACTGGACCATACAGTTCTTCGGTGTCGGAGCAACACAAAACACTCGGATTATTGTGGAGCACACAGAGACTGAGAACGTTGTGCTTGGCGAGTCCATGTTCCGGTTGGGCGAGGAGAGCTATCGTTCGCTTCAGTTAGATGCTTCACACCGAGATACTACAACAGCCTGGAGTATCCTGGATGATGCTCCGTCTGCAGCGCTCGAAAGGCAGCATCGCGAGAATCAGAATCCATTATCATTCCTGTAATGACAATGACTCAGTGCAGTGTATCAGTGCAGTGTATCAGTGTCGGGTTCACGTCCTTGTAGTATTTTGCTGACAAGGTCGGAACCGAGGGTGGCTTGCAATGCCGTGCCTAATTCGTGGTCTCGCTCCATCAGCTCATTGATGTACTCACGAGGCCATTTTGCGTAAAGAACTGTTCCATCGGCAATGACCGAGGCGGTCGCGTTGCCCTCGGTGAGAAAGCTCATTTCTCCAGCGAATTGGCGCGTATGAATACGGGCGATTTCTTCGCCTTTTGAGAGAACCTTGGCTTCACCAGACAGTATCAGGACGAGAAAATCTAGTTGTTGATTTTCGTAGATGAGCGTGGCACCGTCCTGAACCGTATGCCAACTTGCCATGTCCGTAAATCGCTGTACTTGCCTTGGGCTCATCGACTTTAACGGTCCCTCGTGCAACGCTTTTTGATCCTCAGTAAGCTTGACGGGTCTACGTTCGTAGACCAGAAGACCAATCTGAAAAAAGTTGATCAGCAGGAATGCGCCTTGCCAGCCCAAGGCGCCGTATTCGGAGGCAATGATATAGCAATGGGACAAACAAAGCATTGCAAGAACCGTTAGGATACGCAGCCAAAAGATGTCCCGGACGGAGTACGAGGCCAAATAGAGAATATTTGCAATATGCAGCAACGGTAAGTGGCTAATACCTGCGGCTTCGTGGTGGTTATCCATTGTTCTTACAGATCTGTCGCGACTTTCGCCGAGTATTGCCAAACGACAAGCGTCTAAGGTTGCTAAAGTTTTTCCAGATTGCCTATTTTGCTATGTTCATTGTCCCCTTAGGATGAACGTCACTTTCTGGCAACGATTATCCCAAAGGTTGCCGATATTGTGGTCGATTGGAGGCCAGTTGGGCAATCAGTCGCAGAGAATTCTGTTTTGCTGGGCCAAGCTCCATTTTTCCAGGGAACACTGATGCGAAATCCAATAATCCTAGGGTTATTTGCCGTGCTGCTGTTTTTGGTGGCACAGGATGGATCAGGAGAGGAGCCACAACAAGAATCTGGAGTCAAGCGAGACTTTGGAAAATCGGCAGAATTGCCACGCCCTAGCAAGCTTTCGACCAACGATTTTGAGGCTTACCTCTTTGATTTTGTGAATTCTCGGCGCTACGCGAAACTTGGTTGGGCCAAAGACAAGGGCGTTCGCGATACGGGGCCCTTCATCAATGGCAAGGAATACGGGACGCATCCTGCTGTCCGCATTTTCTATTCGCCGGAAATGATGGAATGGATGGTCGGAGGCCGGAAAGGACGAATTCCCGACGGTGCGGTGATGATCAAGGAGCAATTCAAGGCCCCGGCAGCGCGCTATGAAGGCATGAACGATGAGCAGTTATGGGACGCACTGGGCTCATGGACGATCATGGTTAAGGACTCGGAAGGCTCCCACGACGGTTGGTTCTGGAGCAATCCTGGAAAAGGCCAAGCAGTTGTCGACTACTACGAGTACCCTTTTGAAGAACCTTATTCAGGTTTTGGACTCTACTGCGTACGTTGTCACGGATCTACAAAGTACTCTGGCGAATCCAACGAGTTTACCTTTGCTGCATTACGAAACATCGAAGGTTTTCCCGGAGAGCCGTTGTTGTTTCGAGTGGATGATTCTTGGCGAGAGCCCGAGGGCAAGGACCAGGCAGAGCCTGAAAGCCCAGAACCGACGCCACCAGATGGCGAAGGCGAGCACATTGCAGCAGCTCTAGTTTCGTTGCGTGAAGGGCTAAGCAATTCGCATCCCAGGTGCACCAAAGAGAATTTTCCGACACAGTGCATTCCGGAACTGAACAGGACGTTTCTGGAGTTCTTTCCACAGGTTAATCAAATCGTACGATCGGACGTATTGCACATACCGCCCGTCACTTACGACTCAGTACCACGCGTTCCCGCGGAGAAAGCAAGCGAGCAAGCTTTTTTGACTTCAAATCAGTGTATGAGTTGTCATGCGGGCCTGATGGAACCCTTTGGGCCGACGATGTTTATTCCAACTTCCGAAGGTGCTGAGTATGGCGCGCCAGGATTACACGTCTCTCCATATGGTGAATGGCGTTGGACGCCAATGGGGCTGGCGGGCCGCGATCCAGTCTTTTACGCTCAGCTTGAAAGCGAGCTTGCGCTTTTGAAGAGAGAATATGATTCGGGCAAAGCCGGCAAGATCGCCTCAAATCTGCAAAAGACGTGTCTCGGTTGTCATGGAGTTATGGGTAAACGTCAGCACGATATGGATGTTGAGGCGCACACGTCCGATTCATTTCGAATTGCGGATGTCTACCATCATGAACTAAGTCCGGACCAGCCCGGCTTCGACGATAGCAAGTATGGCGCCTTGGCGCGGGATGGAGTTAGTTGTGCTGTCTGCCATCGAATGCAACCAAGACCGCAGCCCGATGGGGATACCCGCGAGTATCTCGAGCACTTTTTAGAAACCAGCATTACGGGCAATTTTTACTTAGGCAAACCAGGGGAAATCTACGGGCCTTACAAGGACAAGGAGTTGGCACCTTATATCATGGAGCATTCCGTTGGGTTCAAGCCGCAGCATAGCGAGTACATCAAATCTTCCCAAATGTGTGGAACTTGTCATACCGTGAATTTGCCAATTGTGGATTGGGACAAAGAAGAAGATGAACCCTATAACGATTTGATGCTTGCGGAGTGGAATCCAGAACTCAAGGATTTTCATCACCATGTCGAGCAGGCGACTTATCTCGAATGGCTGAATAGCGAGTTTGAGAACGAGATTGACACCGAGAACTCGAAAGGCAAATC
>JBCCEO010000601.1:0-5291 GCA_039030255.1 Planctomycetota bacterium
GGCTAAACGAATTGACTTGTGCCACGTAAAGCATTCCAACAATCAATGTTGCGAACCAAGCACCTGCAAGGCCAATTTGAGCTCGGAAACTCGACGACCAAACCACGGCAGCAAAACAACTTGCTCCCAACATCATTAGCTGCGTGAACCTCAGACTTCCAGAAAGAAACACCAAGACGATTGTCGCGAGCGCCGTTGCAGCCATGACAAACGCGTGCCCCCAAGCTTGGCGAGCCAGAAGCGTTCGTGCCTCGCGCTCGTCCTCGTTCCCCTTTTCGCCACCCTCTGCGACCTCCGAAACTGGCTCAGCTTTGGAAACACTCTTCGGATTTCCAAAGCACATCGCTACCACGCTCATCAGCATCACAATCATGGCGATGTAGTAGCCAGCGGGTAATTCCAATTCCCACTTGGGCGTCAGCAAGTAGGCGACGGGCACGAACAGTATGGCACTAGATATCCAAGTCAGCACTAGCGATCTATCGCGAAACAATTGGGCAACAGGTAGAATCAGCGCCACATAAATCAGGCAGTAGGGCATCCAATGCCAATGCGAACTGACGGACCAGGGAGCGATCTTCAGGAATGCGTAACCAGATACAAAGCCAAGCAACAGGGAGCTGGAAATCGCCCAGGCACCTAGCCTCGGGTGACTTTTCATTCCTCGAAATACGAAACGCGACCAGAAGAGCCAGCAAATTAGGCTGACTAAGGCTGGAAGGACGCAACCGGTGAACAATTCCGTCAATGGAATTGGCAAATGAAATACCCATACAAGATGACTTGAAACTCCGCTGCCTATTCGCATAGTCCTTAGAACAAGTCACCGACTCTCGACCAAGCTGTGATGAAACTCACGGCGGAGAATCGGCGTGCGCAAGGCATCTAAGCAACGATGACGGCCAATACTGAATTAGGCGTCGATCGAGATGGTCATGGCAACATTCTTCTCAATGTTGTCCACGCCATAGTCCATGCCGAATGCCGTCCGATCCACATCGAAGCTCGCGTTCAACTTTACTTTACCCGCTTCTGCACTCAGTTCTGCAGGAAAAGTAATCGACTGAGTCTTGCCCAACATCGTTAGATCGCCCGTTACGGTCGTGGCTCCGTCAGCGACTTTGATTTCAGTCGTCTTGAAAGTAGCCGTTGGATTTTCCTTAACATTGAAGAAATCTGGGCTCTTCAAGTGAGCGGTCAACTTCTCACTGTCAGTCGTCATCGATTCGACTTGGATTTCGACTTCGATTCCAGCCACTGATTCACCGCTCATCGTGACCTTACCAGACAAACTATTGAATTTGCCATCGTGTGGATCTGGCTTTTCCTTGTCCGTGTGAACTCCTTTAAATGCGATCGTGGTGTTTTCTGCATTCAACTCAATAGCCGCTCCGGCGTCCGCAGAGGAGTCAGATTCGGCGCCTTCCGTTTCGCCACCCGTAGTATCGCCAGCTGTCTCAGTCCCAGCTCCCCCACCGGTTTCCTCTGAAGCTGTATCTGGGTTTCCCGAAGAGCATCCAACGGCAAGAATTGAAAACAGACCTAGTAGGCTAAGCCCAACAAACAGACGGTGCATTTCATTGACTCCTAAATTTTTAAAAAACCGAATTCGTTAGCTCGTCAGTGTAACGCTTTCTGCCGGGGCGTTAATCCGAGAAAAAAAAACGGCCCCTGCAGCGACCTAACCTCGCCACCGATCACTCTGCTTCGCCAGCTTCGAAAAATGCGGGGCTCAGATAACACTCATGCTCGCTGCCCGAGTTGATCAGGAGCCCGCAGTCTTCCGGCATACTTGCCAGCAAAGATCCGCCCGTTACCGCAACTCGCGGACAAGTTACTGGGATGCGGTCCGCGAAGACTTCACTGAATTTGTCCGCATAGCTCTCGTCCGTAAAACAAACGACAGCGATTCCTTCGTCCATTTCTGCGAGCACTACGTTCACATCGCCATGCTCGTCAGCAACGCTCTCCCCTGTTTCCTCATCGATTTGTTGTAGTACGATGATTTCAGCTTCGGCAAGTTTTTGAAGCACAATGTCCAACTTGTCATCCTCGATGGCTTCAGCCAGAATTTGCCCGAGTTGCGAATCGATCGTCATGCGTCTACTTTTCTGAATTAGAACTTGGGGAAAGCATCGCAGGTTAGTGCACTTGCCCAACGAGGAACACCTAATCGTAGCGTGCGGACACTCTTCGCCCAGTACACTATCCGATTCCGCGCAAGGCAAATCAGAGTTTCACTTTGGCTTTGGCCGCCTTTCGCTCTGCGAAAGAATATCGGTTACTTTTGCAGTGCAAGAGACAACCAAGCTTGAGACTCTGATTTGCCCTGCGATACCGGGCCCCAAGATTCCCCAGCGTAAACACCAGAATGCAGGTGTCTGCCCGTCCTAGGATTTTGCTGACATCCTGGCCAAAATGGCTCGATCAGCACTCTTTATCCCTCCGAGCCCGAATTTCATTAGACCACCATGCACATTTTTGATGCCCATTTAGATCTTGCACTCAATGGCGTTGACTGGAATCGCGACCTCCGACTTTCCGTCGACGAAATCCGAGCCCAAGAGACTCGACTGGCAATGGCAGATGAAGCGGGCCGAACCACCAACACAGTTAGTTTCCCAGAGCTTAAGAAGGCTGAAGTCAAGACATGCTTGGCAACTCTTTTGGCTCGCGAAGAACCGCAGATTAATCACTCCTTCGGCTGGATCTCAGAACACACATGCTATGCGATGGCACATGCGCACTTGGCCTACTATCGTGCAATGCAGCGCGCCGGCGAATTGAACTTGCTCAAAACGAAACAAGACTTAGCCGCACATAGGACCAGGATTGACAGCGACTCCGACTCATCGCTTGGTTTTATTCTCACCATGGAAGGCGCTGACCCGCTGTTAACCATCGACGCTATCGAAGAATTCTATGAGCATGGCTTGCGGGCGATCGGCTTGACGCATTACGGCGACAATCGATATGGCGGTGGCACCAACAGCAGGCTTGGGCTGCACGCCGACGCGAAGCCGCTTTTGCAAAAGATTGAAAATCTGGGGATGACTCTGGACTTAACGCATTTGTCTGACGCCGCTTTTCCTCAAGCCCTGGACTGGTTCGGCGGTCGCGTTCATGCGAGCCATCAGAACTCGCGTAGGCTTGCAAGCTGGCAACGTCAATTCAGCGACGAACAGTACAAAGAAGTGCTGCAACGCGACGGAGTCATTGGAATCGCTTTCGATATCATTATGCTTCAAGAAGGCTACGTGCGGCGTCAGTCTCCGTTAGAAGCCACAATCGCCACCGCAGCAGACAACATAGACATCGTCTGCCAACTTGCGGGCAATGCAAACCAAGTCGGAATCGGAAGCGACCTAGACGGCGGCTACGGAGCCGATCAAACGCCGGCCGACCTCGACCGCATCAGCGACTTGCAAGTCCTACCCAACTTGTTGTCCGATCGCGGATATTCCGACGAAGAAATTCGTGGCATCATGCACGAGAATTGGTTTCGCTTCTTTGAGTCTGTTCTGCCAGATGCTCCAATCTAGCGGACCTTAATCCATCAGCCATTCGAGGACAAATAACGGGTCCCATCGTAAAATGCAGAAGGATATCACACTATTGGCAACTGCTACTAATGCGAGAATACCACGTCTTTCCATCGGCAAGTTCGCCCGCATAGCCGTAAACGGGGCTATCACGCTTACCAAATCGAAAAGCGGGAAAGCGACCAATAAAAGCATCGTCGTCTGATAGAAGGGCACAAGCGTATCGCTGATATACTTTGGGTCGTCGAGCATCGGACGAGCCCAGTGCCCAAGCCAAATCGAAGCTAGCACATAGTGTGAATAGCAGGCCAAAATCGGCACAAACGGCAGGCAGGCAATCAAGATATCCCGCTTGTAGAATCTCCCATCCGCCAATGGCTCCACTACAGAATTGTTTGCTGGCGACTCGTAGGGATTCTCAGCGGTTTCCATCTTGCTTGCTCATACAAATCATTGACTACGACTAAGTCTAGCCCACGAGCCGGCACATAAAATAACCAAACTCAAAACAGCGAGGCTAGCCGCAAGCCTCAGCCGGCATCTAACACCCGGCAACAGTCTTTCACTGTGTACAAGGTTGCCTGGCTAACATTATCCGGGCAGGCTAGATCTCAGCTTAAAGAACATTTCCCACAATTTGTCAATTTCACCGCGCTCGATGACTTCGATAGGTTTAAGCCCACCGAATGCATCGTTCGGCGCATCAAACCAATCGCCCAAAGCCGACGGTTCGACGACGTCAGTCAACGCATCACAAAGTCGTTTCACTTCAACGTAATTCCGCTGTAGTTTTTCAACCTTCTCCATCTTTGACTCAACAGTTGCGGTGGCTCTAACGGAAACGTTCACAACGACCAAAGGCCTCACGTGCCATCCCAAGCTTATGGCGTAACTCTAACTTCGATTCACGGCCAACCTGGACGACCTGAACGCCATGCAACCCTCTCATAACCACCATCTTTGGCTTAGGTTCTTTTCGTGTTGTTGTCGGCATTTCTGGCTTCCTGAAGACTTCCTTACGTAGACTATGTGCCCCAACCGTCGCGAAGGAAAGCAATAATACCTGCATTTTTGCATGTTTTATTTTGGTCGTTCATCGGAATGGGGCGGAAGATCTTTCTCGGACACTAGCTTCCAAGTACTCGAGAGTTTTAGGTTTTCCGGGAATATGACGACGTTCTTCCCATGCCGATTACGCGCTGAATGGACTAGAAGACCTTCAAACCCAGCCTTCTTCGCACCGCGACCAATGGCTTGAGTCCATGATTCGTCTCCCTCGGAATGGATCGCATGGCAATCTTCTGAAACTAGATCTATCTCTGATGCTCGAAAATGAGCAATCGCAAGGAAGCGAGCTCTGGAATTACGCAACTTATGTCCTGCCCCTCGAATTGTGTGGCCTGCTCCGTTGGTAAACGGAAAGAGTGAATCCAATCCGCCGGCGAATTCCGCGGACAGTCAGTTCAAGAAGCAAAGAAATGTTCAGTTCAAGACCGGCGATCACTCGGGGTTTGATCGTAGCGGGAGCAAAGCCGGAACTTGAGAAACTCTTGGTAGCTTTCTTTAACGGCCGTTACCGGGTCTAAGGATGCATTGACGGCCAAAATCCCAGGAGGATTCCACCGCTCACGCCGCTTCCAGAAATCATTTCACCTTCATTTGCATACTTAACTCCCGCAGATCGAAACGCAGATGCCTTTAGCTTCCTCGACAAAACTTTCCACTTGAATTTCTCGTCACTGGCTTAAC
>JBCCEO010000602.1:0-5290 GCA_039030255.1 Planctomycetota bacterium
ACGATACTTGTCGTGATTGACATGAAAGGAGAAGTGGCAAATGGCACTTGAAATAACGGAAGCGTCGTTCCAGTCGGAAGTTTTGGAATCTGGCACTCCTGTACTTGTAGATTTTTGGGCGCCGTGGTGCGGTCCTTGCCGTCAAATAGCTCCTTTGATTGACGAACTTTCCACTGAGTTTGCGGACAAAGTGAAGGTCGGGAAGATCAATATCGATGACAGCCCTGGAGTCGCAGAGCAATACGGAATCACCAGCATTCCAACACTTTTGTTGTTCAAAGGTGGGGAAATTGTTGAGACTTTTCGCGGTGGTGTGCCCAAAGCGAAGCTTGTCGACGCCATGAACGGCGTTAGCGAGTAGCCTTTAGGATGCGTTAGAATATCTGACGCAAAAAGGCGAGACTTGTGCTCGCCTTTTTTGCTGCGCAATACTTTAGACGCTGCTGCGCATGCGCGAGTAGGGAGAACGAATGAAAATATTGGCTGTAGCTGCCGGAAGTGATTCAGCTCACCAATCTTTTCTGAAACTTGACATTTGCGGCCAAAGTATCGACGTAAAAGGTAACGAAGTTTGCCTGCCGGGGACGATTCCGTTAAGATGGACTACTCAAACGAGAGCAAGATGAGGGGATTGAGGCACCCGCATCTGAGGCATTGCACGCTCGTTTGAATCTTTTCTTTCCCGGAACATGGCTTTGGAGGAACGTTTAATGCGCGTTTCATTGACTGGCCTATGCGGCCTCATGCGAGGAATCTCGCTGATACTTGTGATGAGCTTTGCCTCGTCCTCGCTCCTTGTTGCTCAAGATAGTGATTCGACTGCTGGCTCCTCAGCAGTTGGAGGATTGTTAGGCAATCAAAATGGCAGCGACGGAGGATTTGGCGGCGGAGCGGCTATGGCCGATTTCGATACGCTGATGAATCTAATTCAGCAAACGATCGAACCTGATTCATGGTTGCAGAACGGTGGTACCAATACGATTCTGCCCTATCCATCCGGGGTTTATGTGGATCCCAAGGGACACATGAAACGGGTGCGTGTATCGGAGCAATTGCAAGACGAGCTATTTCGTCAAAACACGGAATTGCCGCATCCCTGGCGAAATTCAAGCAACCTACGAACCGTTTCCTTGAAACAACTCGATCACGCTTTACAAAAAGCGATTTACAGTGGTGTTCCGCCCACAGCAGAGTTAGCAAAGCTGGCTGGGCTTACCAAGATCAAGTTTGTCAAGATTGATGTTGCCAACGAAGACATTCTTATCGCTGGACCTGCTGGAGACTCTGTCGCAGGATTTGAGCTGCAGGATTTGGCGGTTGTGGCGGCGTTGGTAAACAGCGATACGGCTCCACTCGGTTGTTCTATCGAACCCAGCAACCAGGGCTTGTTAGATGCGCAAGCCTATCTGCAGGAAACAGGTGTGATACGAAAACTTGCTCGTAGTCCTCAACAAGTCGTTGAGCAGATGAAAAGCAAGATCGGAGCGCATGAAGTCAAGGTGTTCGGTATGAATTCCAACACTGGAACTGCTGTGGCTCTTGTGGACGCGGACGAGCACATGAAGAAGGTTGGATTCGGCACAGTCAATACGAAGACGCGCATTGATTCGTATTTTGATCACCTGAGTAAGCTTGGCGACAAAGTTCCAAACCAAAGTTTGATTCGCTGGTGGTTCGCTTTTGCAGATAAGCCTGTCAGAATCAGCGTTTCGGGAGACATCTTCCAGCTACCCGAAGAATGTGTGGCTGTGATGAGTGAGCAGCAGTGGGTGAGTCAGCAAGGACGAGCTCCGACGGGGCAGAACGATCCCGCTGCGGATGCCTTTGCACAGGGAATGACTGAGAATTTGGACGACCTGCGGAAAACACACGCCTCCTATGCTCGTCTGTCCGCCGTATTTGAGATCAGTTTGGCACTACAGTTGGCCTGTGAACGCACTGGGCAGCCTTCGCTCCGGGCATGGTTGCCAAACTTGTGCTCACTCGGACGAATGGCTCCGCCAGAGAATCCGACACCCAAGACTGTCGAGGGATTGACGACTTGGCATAAGCTCAAGAACGGCACGGTTCTAGCGGTTGTAAGTGGCGGTGTTAAGGTAGACGCGCTCAACCTTGCCGCATCGGACAACTGGCAAGAGTCTAAGTTCATTGCCAGTTCAGTGATGCCGGAAGCTCCTGCTCAACCGACCGTTGCACACGGGCGTTGGTGGTGGGATCCTCGTTAGAGCGGCAAGCGTAGTTTCAAAAGCGACATGCAGTCTTTGCAAGCAAGGCGTCCATTTAACGGACGCCTTTTTTGATGCAATGCAGAGCAAACTGCAGTCTTCGGCCTGCGACACACTCTCTTGCTACTTTCGAAACTCATTTAGCGCCGTCAGGGTATCGGTCCAGTTGCCTTGGAAGCGAATCGCCCGGTCGTCAATGTAAACCATTGCAGGCGGTTTATGCTCGGCGACTTCATCGACTTCGATACCGTGTTTTGCCAGCCATGCTTCGATTGCCTGACGGCCTTCTCGGGTGGCGCAACGGGCGGAATGAACAACCACACGGTAATCGCCTCGCAGTCTTTCAATGGCACGCTGCGTTCCGTGAATAGGCGGATCTGGAATATTCTCGACACCTTGCCAACCGGTTCTATACGAGTGGATGACACCATCAAAGTCGATGCAAATTGTTCTGCGGACCGGGAGGATGCCACGCTCATGGCAGACTTTCAGCCCTGTCAGCCGCGTACTTAGAATACGGTCGATCGCCTCGTGCCCCTCTAACCAATTAGATTCACTCCATTGTTCTTCTTCGTAGACTTTCGTGTAGTGATCATGGGTGTGGTGTCGGCCAGGCAATCTCAACCAGTCGCCATAGCGATGCCATTCCGGTTTTCCGGGGAAAATCTCCGGTGCTTGGTCCAGCCCACGTTGAAGGAAGTCGCTGGTAAGTTGGCGGCCGAAACGATTTACGTCGTGAGTTCCCATGGGTTGTTCGAAGACTACGAGTAGATGGAATCCGCCACGGCCGTTGGAGTCCATTAGCAATGGATCGAATCCTTGCCCGCGAAGCGTTTCATACCAATGCTTGGCGGCAACAAAGTTGCCCTCGCTTGTCACCGAGAGTTCTTCTTCGTCATGCAAGTCGATATCGATTCCCAGCCAGCGAGAGGATAGATCTGTCGATGCGCTGTGCAGTCCAAGAACGCCGCTTACTAGCTGCGTTTTGAAGTGTTTTTCTAGCGAAGATTCATTCAGAAACACCTTGCCTCTTTCGTCACGAAATGGAGCGGTGATAGCGTGGTTGGCGGATTTTTCACGATACTTCTTGTTGACATATCGTCCCCAAACATCCGTCCTGTTTACCATGCTGCGCATCGTCCATTCCGCGAGTTCGCCAGCACGGTCCCGCCACTCATCCGCAATTCGCTCAAAATATTCCATTGTTTGGCGGTTCCAGTCTACAAGGAAGTTAACGCATTTTGAGGCGATGGGAATTCCAGGCAATTACTGCAGCCCAAAATGATCGGTCGACCTATAATAAAGTCAATTACGACCGGATTGAAAGATGCAACTTTGGCCAGTTCGTGAAAAGGTTCCTTCCGAACTGAGCCTTGCCGCTTCTAAGAGCTTTTGGGAACTTGACTACTCCGCGACGCGTCCACGCATCAAATACAGGGAATTCTATCGGCGGATAGTGAGTGTTGCTTTCAATCTGTAATTCTTACATAGCTTTATTGGTAATCAGATAATCATGTCTCAGGCTTCAAAATCAAACGTTTTTGTCGATCTTTATGGCCTGCTCAAGCTGGAAGCGATGACAAACGATCGTCAAGCCATTGAATCAGCTCTTCGAGCGTGTGGGCGACTCGTGAAGTCGACTGAAGATCCTGCAGAGAAGAAACGGCTCAGTAAACTTTTTGAGCTTGGCAAAGCCAATCTTTTGGACGCGAAGCGCAAGAAACAGTACGACAGCATTTGGCAGAAAGAACTTGATGTCTCAAAGCCCTCCGAAGAACGGCTAGACTGGGACTGGGAAATGCTCGATGCCGTCTTGCCCGCAGAGCCAGCAGCCGGATTTGATTTGAGCTCCTATTTGCAGACTGCCGCAGAGTTGCCAGAAGCAGATCCCCATGCAGATTTTCTTAAGCTCCAATCGCTCCTAACTGGGAAGCCACTCGAAGGGCAAATGGGTAATGATGCTGAAGCATCTTCGAAAGAAGTTTTAGACCTTCATGCTCCTCCAGCGACTGTCCCTTCGCCGCCAACACTTGCACCGCCGCCTGCTCCTCCTCAACCAAAATTTCGAAAACGGAAGTCTGGAAAGAAATCCTTGGCTCGCTCCATTCGCAAAAAACGAGATCGATCGATGTACTTGGTGATTGGTGGCATGATTGCGAGCGCCGCCGGTTTGGTTGGGCTGTTAATCGTGATGACGAAACCCAATGAAAATGAGCCTGAGGTGGCTCAAAAGGAAGAAGTTATCGTGGTTCCTGCCAACCCAACTAAGCCTCAGCAGCCCGAGGCACCAAAGATACCCTCCGAGCAACGTCCGCCGGAAAGCAGTGGTTTGCCAAATTTCGATTTGGCAGACGGTACGATTCAGAAAAATGGCGACGGAATGGAGTCGATGAATCAAGTTGGAATAACCAGCAACAACCCTGCCATGCCCAACGACGGCATGATGGAAGAGCCTATGGTTCCTGACCCAATGCCAGAACCAGAGCCTGAGCCAGAGCCGGAACCACCAGCAGTGATGTTGACGGAACCTGAAAAGTCCCAGTGGAAGACTGACATGATGAAAATTCGAGAGCTGCTGGGTAAGCAGGATTATAAGAAAGCCAAGGCGGAGCTCGACAAGCAAAAGAAGCTTGCTAAAACACCAGAGCAAGAAGCACAGCTGATTCGGCTTGTGACGACAGCCGACTTAGCAGAACAGTGCTATGACGCACTCTTAGATGCGATGGCCAGTATGGGGCCAGGCGCGACATTTCAGGTCAAGTCAAACGAAATCGCATTCGTTGAAGGGAGTTCGGAGCGTTTGGTTGTCCGTATCGGCGGTACAAACAAGCGTTATCCTCTTACTGAAATTCCAGTGGGAATCGTTGAGGGCTTGGTTGACCTGAAACTCGACAAAGTCAACCTCCGCGCGAGAGCCGTCCGTGGCGCCTTCATCTTATTTCACCCGAAATCCAATGAGCTAGTCATGCCGAAGGCTCGCAAGATGTTGGAGGAGGCCGAGAGTGAAGGCCGAATTTTGGAGGATACGAGCCTCGTTTTTGACGATGATTACGAGCTTTGACGTC
>JBCCEO010000603.1:0-5279 GCA_039030255.1 Planctomycetota bacterium
CGCTGGATGGCGACCAGCCCTCGGTCGGCTTTTACTTTGGGGTGAGCTACAATTTGTCGAACCGGCATGTTGAGGTTCAGCATCACCTTGTCGCCCGGCTTCCACTGCTGCCGTATCGTGATGTATCCTTGCTCGGCCTCTGAGTCGACGGGTTGTCCGTTGACAAAGAGATTTCCCCATCCTTCTTGCTGCTCTCGATTGCGATACAAGTTACTCGGCAGCGGCTGATTGTGTGCCCATCCTGGCAAACGCAGCTTTATCTCGAATTCTGCTTCAACTTGAGGTTTGACTTCAATCTGGATCTTGCCCTCCCAAGGATAATTGGTCTTTTGAGTCAACTCGATTTGATTCTCGCCAAGCCGTACTGTGCTAGTGCTGTCGATGAATTGATTGACTCGGATCGTGTCTTCCGAAGTAGAATACATGTACTCGCCGATGGACGAAATGAGTCGGACCAAATTCGAAGGGCAGCAAGCGCAGTCGTGTCCGGGCCATTCCCAACGCTGCCGGCCGTTCGTTGTTAGCGGGTTGGTATAGTAGTGAGTACGTCCTTCTTGCGAAAGTGCGCTGAGCATGTTGTTGTATAAGGTGCGTTCAATCAAGTCGGCGTATTTGGCTTCGCCCGTCATCAAGTGCAGCCGATGGTTCCACATCACAAAGGCGATGCCCGAGCAGGTTTCAGCATAGCATCCGTTGCCAAGTTGGTAGTTGCCTGCGAAGCCTTCGGGACCTCCGGGCTGGCCGATCCCGCCAGTAAGATAAAGCTTCTTGTTGACGATGTTGTCCCACAGCCGGAACATTGCATTCGCGTAGGCATCGTCCTTGTTCATCCTGGCGAGGTCCGTTGCGGCACAGAAAAGGTAGCCAGCTCGGACCGAGTGGCCGACCCCTTCTTCTTGCTCGACGAGCGGCATGTGATCTTGACTATACGTTCCGTAAAGTCGCCTGCGCTCATCGCCCCTTCCAGAATTTCCTCTCTGATCCACAAAGAACTTCGCTGTTTCCAGGTATCTTGGGTTTTTCGTCGCTTCGTAGAGTTTGACGAGTGCAAGTTCGATCTCTTGATGGCCCGGTGCAGTCTCAAGTTTACCCCGACCAAAAGTTTCGCAGATTAAATCGGCAAAGCGCGTCGCTACTCGGAACAATTTGTCTTTACCAGTCGCGTTGCGATAGGCGATGGCGGCTTCGATCAAATGCCCCGCGCAGTAGAGTTCGTGCATAGAACCAATATTCGTCCAGCGGCGTTCGGGCTGTTTCTTGGGCAGAGAATAGAAGGTGAATAGATACCCGTCTTCCCACTGTGCCGCGGCAATCCAATCAATGACTTGGTCCGTGTAAGCTTCCAAGTCTGCATCGGGGTGATTGAGGAGCGAATTTGCCGTGCCTTCAATGATCTTGTAGACATCCGAGTCATTGAAATACGTCCCAGTAAAAGGGCCTTCCATGAGCCCGCCTGCTTTTTTGAAATTGTCCAAACGCTTCGAGGGCTCGCCGTTGCCTTTGGTCGAATCTTCGCAGCGCCCCCAAACGTGCGGCAAACTTACTTGCCGATTCACGTCCATGCGCTCACGCCATAGTCCGCCCGTTACCCTCACGTTTTCGAATGGCACAGCATTCACAAAACTCTCTTCTTGGACGAGAGGGCCGTCGTTCTTCGACGGGTACTCAATCGAAAGATTGTCAATTTGGAGGCTTCCCGTTCCGTCTAGTTGAAATCCAATCGAATCAACCTGCGATAGCCGAAACGCGGGATTGTCTTGTGTGAAATCTCGCAAATCGATGTTCCAGATCGTCCAACCGTCGGCAGACAACTGGTCGAGTCCTGTAAATTCAACTTTGGCCGTATTCGTTTCCCAGTCCGCGTCTGTGAGCGCCATCGCGAAAGAGTCAATTCCACTGGCGTCCTGGCTCTTCAGACGCACTCGCAGACTTCGGAAGTTGTAAGCCGAGTCGTACCAATTTTGAGGGGATGAGAATACTTTCCTTGCGTCTGCAGCCTTTGAGACAGCGTTTGAAGACAATATCAGGAATCGGTTTTCCTTTTCGTCGGAACGCTTGATGCCAAGCTGCGCTAACTGTGCATTGCCATCGTTGGCAGACCAAACTTCTTGGAGCGCGTTTGCATCTACGTAGCCTTCAAAGTTTTCCAGTTGTCGTTGGTAAGTCGAAAAGGTCCAGATTTCGCCGGGCGGTTTCTTGTCGTCGACTGCATCAACACGCCAAAAATACTGCTTGCCGTCGTCCAGATAATCGATTGGAAAGCGTGGACCGGAGGCAGTGCAGCCTTGAAGGGTCTCCGGGTTATCACTGGAGGACCGCTCAACAGCTTCACGATCAGTGCCGAGATAGACATATTGGGCGCCCGATTCGAAACCGGGAATCCACTTCAGATCGAAATTGCGTGGAAGGTCTTTCTGGCCATTCTTGGGATAAACCAATCTCGCGATTGGAGATGGTGGGAGTTCTTCGAGGACGAAATTGTCAAAGGAAACCGCACCCGAATTCCCGCTGTAAGTCGCTTGAAACAATCCGACTTGGAGAGGGATTCCTGCGAGGTCAGTTCGGGAAAAGGGTTCGTCGAGATCAGTCCACGTCTTCCCATCAGGGCTGTGCCGCAGGAAGAATATATTTCCTTGGCGTTCCAGCTGCAAGAACTTGTCCGCCGATCGTCCTTGTCCATTATTGCTGGGTTCGCTACGGTGATTATCGTCGGCCATCCGCGCGTAGATTCCGCCATAGATTGGAAAGTAGTCGATGCTGATCCAATCTTCACCTTTGCCAGACTGTCGCGGGTCGGCAACTCGAGCCATAATGCCGCCGTTGTTGTAAGAAGTGTCTTGGTAGTCGACTATTTGCACCGTAGCTCGAAAATCTCCTTGCACCGTTTTGTAAAGCATGGGTCCCAGCGGCTTCCAAGGTTCCTGGTAGCGTCCGCGAGTTGACTTGAGTGTCAGCTTGCCGTCTTCTGCCTCGATAACTTCCGCTGTCTCGTTTTCTCCCTTGCCAATGATGCCGTCCCACTGCGTGCTTGTCAGGTCTGCTTCAAGGAAATCAATCGCGGCTTCGAAATCGTCCGTAAAACGTTTGACCTCAGGATCTGACCAGAATGAAGATTGGGCGACTTCTTCTTGAGCGAATAATTGGTTTGGCGTCAAGAAAGCAATAAGTGTTGCCAGAATTGGAAGAGAGGCAATTCGACTGTTCATGAAGAATCTCTCAAAAGATGCGGTGGGCCTCGAATGTTGGAAAGAATTCACATCTTACGCGATACGAGTCAGTAATGCATCAAGCGGCGGCAATTGCCCAGGGCGAATCGTCGTTTCAAATATGTGCCGAAGCGTTTGCGTCCTGCGACCCTGATTCTAAGGCTTGGCGAACTTACGGATACATGGCTGCCAGCGCCGCGTGGGCTTCGCTAAGGATTTGTTCATCGGTTTTTGCGGCTCGCATTCTAGCGTTGCTGCCACCAGCAAAGGCCATCAAGATTGGGACTTGGAAATGCTTGTAAAGGTTTAGCCAACTTGGGAAGCCATTGGGTTCTTCCGTTACGTACATGAGCCATTCGGCACTCTTATCCCAGAACACTTCGTCGAAACGTAAATAAAGTTTGTCGAGCACACCGACTCCCAGTCGCTTGATGGCTTCGCTTTTCTTCTTGGGCAAGACCGGCGTAAAACGAATCTTCCCTGCCTTGAGGACTCCAAGCGGAACGGTCACTAGCACGGCATCAAATTGATCCGTCTGCTTACTAGTCTTGACCGCGATCTGCTGTTCGCTCCAGTCGATGGATTGCACCGATTCTTCTAAACGCACTTTGTAGTCGCCGTTGAAAGCCGGTAGCAAGGCAGCGTAGCCTTGTTCAAATAGGACATCGTTGCCACGCATGTCCTCACCCTCGGTGAAAGCAGCAGGGCTCAACTTGTCAGAATCCTCTGCAAAGCTTTGCCGCACTTCGACTTCTTCGGACCAGTCTGGCAAATTGAACCAATTCCAGCCACGTTCGCCAAGGATTTTTGCCGAGTTGTAATTGGTGACAGAGCGTTTGATATCCATTTCGTCCGCTAGCTTGGTTAGTGGATTGCCTCGAACGCCATGAATCCAGCTGGCACCTAGATCGACGGGCACTCCGAGACTCTTGTCCGTGTTGACGCGGCCGCCGAGTCGATTACGTCCTTCGATGACGGTGACTTTCTTGCCAGCATTTGAAAGCACTTTGGCCGCTCCTAAACCCGAAAAGCCCGCACCGATGATACCGATGTTCTGGTGGTCTGTACGCTTGATTTTCTTTGCCGCAGCTCGACCCGACATTAACGCTCCGTGCACCGTGCTTGGAAAATCGCTGTGGGTGGCTTCGCCAGCGAAGAACAACGTGTCCTTAACTGGCGCTGCCAATGCGACGCGGTCTGCCGGTGTAGCGCCTTTGGCCATATTCGAGTACGAGCCCAGCGCAAATTCGTCCTTTTCCCACCGTGTGATCAAATACCCCGTGGCCTTGCGCGTATCGGCTGAAGCAGGCAACGCCGTCATAGCCGCCGACAGTGCCGCGCCATAAGTCAAAAGCTGACGTCGATTCTTGTACATGGATTATTCTCAACTGGTTCGTATGTGGTTCGCCCGGAAATGCGGTCGCCAGGATAATTTCTTTGCCTCGTTTTTCAAACCGCTCTTCATTGAATCCAACCTGGCGACGAGAAGAATTACTCGACTTCCAGCACGCCGTCTTTGATTTGCTTTTTGGCGTGGATGGCTATTTTTCGGAGTTCTTGTTTTTGAGGATCGGAGAGATAATCCAGAGGCATACTCTTGATATAGCGAAGCACTTTGCGTGGGCGTTGCTGTTGGATCATAATCTTGAGCAAACGAACGTGCATCTCGAACCGGTTCTCCGAGAAGTGATCGATGTGAGCCCGGATAAAGTAGCTGGCCTTCTCGTACTGTTGCGATTTTAAATAGCCACGAATGATCGCAACCAAATGTTCCCGTTCCCATCCACAGCCCGGTTGCTGGGCCGACAGCTTTTCATGCAAAGCAACTGCGACGTCCAAGTTGCCTTGGGAGAGTGCAAGTCCAATTTGCTCGTTCAGCATCGCGCGGACTTCCTCCGGTGTTTTCTTAGGGATTCGCGGTTCTTGCTCTTGTTGCCTTTTCTTCCGATGGACCTTTCCTACTTTCGATTCTCGGCCTTGTTTTCCTGTCATATAAGAAATCAAGTCGTAACCCTCGCAATCAACCCAACCGCGTTGAAGCAAGTAGAATCCTACGGGGGTCCCCACCATGAG
>JBCCEO010000604.1:0-5276 GCA_039030255.1 Planctomycetota bacterium
CAGGGCTAAGGAGTCGCCAAATTCCCACGAGTACAAACGTAGAAGGAGAGGGCTCATTTCGATAGATAACGATGTGATATGGGCTAAATCGCTTTATGGTTGACGAGGGAGAGGAATCTGGCGAGAAAACCAGATGGCAAAGAAAAAGCCGCTTCTTGAACAAATGAGATCTAATCCTCAAAAGGATTGGCAAATCAACGACGTAGAGAAGCTTGCTAAAGAAGTTGATTTAATATTTTCGCCACCAAGTAATGGTAGCCACTACAAAATTTCGAGCGAACATCTAGATAAAATTGAAACAATTCCTGCCAAACGGCCCATCAAACCCGTTTACATTAGACTATTGGTGGGCTTATGTGATGAGCATGTCAGCAGGCAAAAGAAGCAAAAAACTAAGCTCTCTGAAAAAACCAAAGTGCCTAAAAAGCAGGCATCACGACCTGAGCAAGACATGCGATCCACCAAGTGAATAGGATAAACCACAAAGGAGCAAGCGAATGAATTATCCAATCGTTGTTCTTCCACTGCCGGAGGAAGACGGTGGCGGCTACGCTGGTGTGGTGTTGGATCTAAAGGGCTGTATTTCTGACGGGGATACGCCCGAGGAGGCGGTCGCGAATGCTCAATTGGCGGCTCAGGAATGGCTTAGTGAACAGAAGCGACTTGGCCGAGAAGTGCCCGAGCCTGGTTGTCATGGCGAAGAAGCGAAAAAGAAACGACAGAAGCTGGTTGAAGCCGTCAGCGAGCTCTTGGAGCGATATGAGGCGCTGGAGAACAAGTATGGCGATCTAGAGGGTCAGCTCCGAATGACTCAGTTTGGACTCAAGAAGCTACTCGAAGAGGGAATGGCGCAGCCAAATTGGTACAGTCTGTCAACGGTGCCTGCAGTCCGAGTTCCTGCCTTTATAGCAAAGGGCGGTATGGCATCTGGCCGCTTGAGAAATTGAATAAAAACCTACAGCGAGCCATCCAACCGGCTTTGCCGCTTGGGTGAGGGGAGATAATCAGCGGTTGCAGGCGACAACCAAACTGGCTTCCTCGCGAAACCCCGCTGCGCCCGGACCGCGATTTATCATGCTTCCATCTATCTTGATCCGCAGGTAGGTGTTTCCAAATTCGTCTTTGAAATCCTCACCGTTTTCTTCCAATACCCTTTCTGGCACCAGTGTGCCGAGTCCTTCGAACTCAAACGAAGGCTCTCTTGCATCGCTGGTGGGATCGGATTCCTTTACAGTCTGGTGAGTGCCAAAAACCGCCCCGCCGTTTTCGCAGGTAATTGGTTCTCCCAAAGCCAGTCTTTGCTTCGTGCCTCTTACAATCTCTGATGTGGCCGTACTCTCAACTGAATCACTGTCATTGGAATCAGTGCTGCTTTGATTGTTCTCAAATGGCCTCAGCAATGCCATTGCAACCAACACTGCCAAAATGATCACACCGAGAACGGCAAACAGCCGTATTTGACCTGAAATATCACCTTCCCACTCGAACTCAAGACCAAATGGTCCTGCCTTGGCTTTGCCCTTCGGAATTGGCCTTTCAGGATCCTTAGTTTGTTTCTGTCGTTTCATCTTCCCCGACTCACTCATCAAACGTAAGCTCTATGAGGGTCACCAACGCGGTGGCCGCCAACCTGCATCAAGAGCCTCAGCCTCGTCACAGAACCAGCGTTCGCCTTTAGATGTGTCGATCTTAGTTCGCGAGTACCACGGGCTCCACGGCGGATGATAGATGCGCCCACTCCTCGAGATATTGCCTTTGATCGGGCAGCCCTCAGGCGCTTCCTGTTCGGCGACCTGCCATCGTTCGGCGCGAAATTCCCAAGGTGTCTGTGTCTCGGCTTGCCACACGCCAGCCTTCGAGGATCGAGCGATCGCTTCAGCGTCGATATAGTCCTTCGAGTACTTCACGAACGCCCAAGCGTGCCCGCTTTCCACCATGGCGCGATTGATCTCAGCGTCGCCGATCCAACACACGGCAATTAGGCGGCCGTAGTCGTCGAGCTCATCGCCTTCGCATCGAACATTGCCGTTAGTCAGGACGATCAGTTCTTCCTTCGCTGCCTTTCCGCATTGCCATGCTCGCGAACCAGAAGTGTTGCACTTCTGGCCATATTCCGGCGCATCTATGCCGTGAAGGCGAATTGTGGTTTCACCAATCTCAATTGTATCGCCATCAATGACTTCCGCCTGACCAACGACTTCACCTGCACCTGCCACAGAGCATCCAATCGCCGCAGCCAGAAAGGTCGATACTAACGGCCTACTGAACGCCGTCGCAGATGCCCCAATTATTCCCATGGGGAAATCTAGGTGGCACCACATCAGAACGCAATCCTGGGTTGAATGCAGTGCGGTTGACCGATTCAATGGCAGTGATAGCCGCCGCGTTTCCGATCGTGGTGGCAGCCCTTCTTGTCAAGTCCACCGCTATGAGCCTCAGCAATGGTGATGCCGACAGATGTCAACAGGAAGACTGCGCAGAATGATGCGAGTATCTTTTTCATAGAAATTCCCCAGCAGTTTGAGTCAATGCAATACGCAGGTACAAATTCGAAGACTAGAAATGCGGCACACCGCGCAAACAATTGCAGCGGCGAGTATTGTGATGCAACCATACCCGAATACACCTTGAATTGCCATTTCCCGCCGAAAATCGCGCGGCTACACGCGTGATTTTGGATCGTGGGGAGTTTTATCCGACCCGGGGTACCCGCGAGAATTCCTGATCGAGAACCGCCCTTGTAAGCGTGCGAAAAAAGGGGGCTGCTTTCACCAGAAGAGAGGGACGACGTTATTATCGGGGCAATCGCGACCGCGGAAAATGTAACAAGACCCTCTGGAGAATTTGACAGCTGCTGGATACATCGATGCCGTCACTTCGATCTCGCCAGCAAGTAGGAAACGAATGATGCGCACGCTCCAAGCATGAAAATTGCGTCAACCTCGTCAACCTGAGCTTCACCATCTGTCATCGAGTGACGGATACCTCGCTCGTCGCTTGAATACCCGTACAGTGCATTGAAACCGGCCTTCAAGCCGCCGTGCAGATGGCCTTTTCTCTCAATCGCGTTGAGCGCCTGGCTTAGTGTTTTTTCGCCCGGTGCGAGCCTTAAAGCCATCGCTTCAACGGCGTGGATGCTTTCTCGCACACTGCCTTTCCAGTCGGCGTTTCGCAGAGCGACGCCTGCGTCAATTAAGTGCCCTCGCGCCTCTGTAACACCCTGCAAGTCAGCGTCTGCAAGCGCTCGAAGAAACGCATCCTGTTGTTGCTCAGAACCCATTTCGACGAATTGTCCATCAATGATTCTATATGAAGAGCGGGCTTCGACGAACGCTTCAGCGAGGTTCGCCTTTAATTCATCGCTGCATTTTGAATGACGAACAAGAAACTCGATTAGGTTCAGGAGACTGCCGACTTCTGACTTTCTCACGAGAAGTAGCAACCTTTGCTCAACCTTTCCTGGCTTGGGGTACTTGCCGAAAACCGGAGCCTTCAGCAGGCGAGCATCCAAATCTCTGGCGACATGCTTCCAATTGTCCGACAAGTACGCACTATCAGGTCCGAAACGGGTATGGCGCTCAATCTCTTGTTCAATATGGTGTCCTAGTAAGCGCCTTAGATCTGCGGACACTTCGCCATGCTTTAGCTGGGGCGGGACCGGTTCAAGGCCGACTCGTTGTGAGAACGGGATGTAAGGTTGGTCTGTTGTCATCTCGGACTCATAAAACAGGAGACGGGTTCGAAATTAGCGCCAGTGTTCATTTTTAACACCATCGATGGAACAAAGGGCCTTATGGATTCATTGCGAAGCCACAACGTGCAATGGAACTATTTGGAACAACTGTCGGTCTTTGCTAGCGGTTACACGCTAACAATTACTACGGTCCCTCAAAGTGTGGCCGCCCGAATTTCTTAAGTCCCCAAAAGCGAATTTCCAATGGTCCTAAAAAGGGGGGATCAGCACTTAAGACTGTGCCTGGTTTTTGGAATACCCTGACGAGCGTGAGGATTAGCGGTATTGACAATGAACAACGACGAAACGACCTGGTCCGTGAGGGTCTCCAGCTATTGTCGTGAAGGCAGTACCCTGTAGTACAAATCGATTGCGTCGTCGTAGCCGTTACTGCGATGCCAATCCGCATTGGTCACAATTTTGAATTGAAGCTCAAGTTGTTCGTCGACATGCCTATTGGCAATATCAATAGCCGCATTAGTGCCTGTACCTCTCTCATAAGTATTCTTTATTAGCCACTCGACTCGATAACTCTCCGAACTGAATGTCGGATCAACCTCTACCTCAGCTAGGAGCAAGTCGCCGGGGTACAGAACACTTAAATCGTCTCCGATGAAGTTAGAAATCCGATAGTGATGGCCCGGGACTAAGTGGGCTTCGTTGCCCAAGTTATCATAACATCTAATGAACGTCGGAACGTTGAAGTCGCGGCCCATATTCTGTCTCCTGAAATAGTCCTTGATGCTATCCGCCAGGTCATTTGAATAACAAATCGCGCGTTCTACTTGGCGCTCAGAACAAACCCTTCCATGCGATACGTCATTTCGAATTTCTACCAGCCGCTTCAGGAATGTTCGTGCTTCTTCGCACCCATCTGGGTAAGCATGGCGAAGGCCATCGGACCACCTCGGCCATTGTTGTGGGTTGCAGACGATCTTGACAAGCTCCCCGAAAGTCGTCGCGTCGATCTCGCGTGAACATCGTTCCGGCTCCGATGCCAATTTACCAGCTACGGAGCGCTGGAGCGACCTGCTCCAATTACCGGTGGTTATATATTGCATTCCATCGGTTGAACTCAGTTTGTAATGCACGAGGTTCCTCAACCATCCTTCGGCGCTTTCCGTATACCGCCGGGCGAGTGTCGTCCTCTGCAGGCCCAACTGCTGGCCGGCCAATTGATCCGTCAATCAAAAACCTCTTCATACCAAATTGAATGTTGCTCATAATTATGAAGCAACAAAAAAGTCTTGTCACAGTCCAAATGATTGATTGCATATTGTATGAGCAATTCAGAGACGTTCCAAGGGAATTTAGAAGGCATCCAGAAAGTGAAATCGGTGATCGTAACTGTGATTAATTCTTGGAGAGCATCACTTGTGTTAGACTACGCCGAAGCAATAGACTGGGCGGATTGGCCTCCAGTACCGCGGAATCATGCATGTTGTAGTTGCACGTCTACGTGCCTCGAATACACATGCGGATCATAGTTTTGCGGATTTTTCTGAGTCTTTTAAGCGAGCGCATATGTCATACAGCACAAAAG
>JBCCEO010000605.1:0-5273 GCA_039030255.1 Planctomycetota bacterium
CTCGAATTGCGACTCATCAACTCGCCGGAAAAAACTGCGAAACACCGACTGGACGACATCTTCCGCTTCAATTTTGCGATGGAATCGCTCGTTGAGTCTAGCTTGAGCCAAAGCAACCAATCGGTACACAAAACGTTCATGCACGCGACGCGCTGCCTGCGAACCACCGCTTCTCAGTTCAGAAATCGTTTTACGAAAAGAATCCGTCAACTTTGTCTCCCAGACTTACAAGGCGTGTCACAATTACCCATGAACACTCTCATCTTCGTTAGACTCAGCCGAGAATTCAACAACTCGCATAATCTTCGAAAACGCCCCACTACATCTGCATAAAGAACCGGTTTACTCTTGAATGCTGGAATTGTGGGTTGGAATCGGATTGGCATCAATGCGCTGCAAGATTGCGTCTTGCATTTGAACGGCATTAGCCAGATTCTTACGCCACTTGGCGAGGAGTTCTTTTTCTTTGACACTCTCAAAATGCTCAACAAGAACTTTTGCGCTTCTCGTCAGATAATCGTAATCGCATGGCAGTAGCGTGGCCTTTTCCGCGTCTTCAAGAAAATTGCTGTAGGCCAATTCCACAAACCGCACACCCTCAGTCTCTCGATCTGTCTCGAGAAGTAGAATTCCAACCGGAAGCAGCGCCAGTCCCCTGACTGTCTGGTTATCATCCGCTTTGACGTCCCAGAGCTTTTTGAGTGATTCCCAGATTCCTTCGGCGCGTTGCCACTCCTCCAGCCCAACTGCTGACTCCAATTGCAGCATTACAAGCTTTTCCTTTTCTAAACCACCCGCCGCGACCATCAACTCGCCAACAATCTCATCCGCTGACTCATACTCTCCGCGAAGGTTATGGATACACGCTGCCTGGCGCTGAATCATCCGTACAGCCGTCGTGTCCCCAGTCCTCGTGGCATGAGCTAGTTCTGCGGCTAGAAGCTGATCGACTTCTTCGGCATTCGACGCGGCGTGGAGACTCCAAATCAGACATCGCGTGCTGACAAAGCTGGTGAGATTTCGATCCACATGCGGCATGTAGTTCTTTCGCAATAGCACGATTGCCTCGTCCAGCCTGCCAATCTTGGCCAGGCAAGCCGCATGATGATGACGTGAATTAATCAATCGCCGATGATCGTTTGGGTACAACGCTTTTCGGTACTCGTAGTTCTCTTCGTAGTACTTGGCGGCTTCTTTCATTCGCTCCATGTTGCGAAGGCACTCTGCCACGAAGTGGCGGATCGAAGTAACAACGGTGTGATCTACTCCGAAAAACTTTTCAGATGCATCGAGAGATTCGCGAAAATAACCCAGCGCTTTTTCATGCTGATGTGCAACCAGGTAGTACCGTCCGTTATTCTGGGCTGCGTTTGCTGCGAATGTTGTATCCGGAAATTCGAGGATAAGCTCTTCCAGCAATTTCACACCTTCCTTATCTCCCGAAAGCGCCAAACTGGCACCGTACGACATTCGAAGGCTCAAAGTGCTATGCGACTCCGCCGGAAACAGACGCCTTGCCATGGCCAATGCTGTCCCATAGCTCGTGGAAGCATCGACATAGTTGCTTTGCTCGAAGAAAACGTGCCCCAGAATGTTGTGAAACTCGAGTCTGGGAAGATCAGAACTGGCGTTTGCCAGTTCCACAAGGCCGCGCTCACAGATGTCAATCGCTCTTGCATACCGACCACTCTCGAAATTCGCTTTGGCAAGTCCCTGCAACGCCGCAAAGTATCGTGCACGTGTTATTCCTCCCGATGTATCTACCAACTCCTCCACACACTCCTCAAGAACCCGGATTCCGTCATCTGTGTCCCCAAGATCGCACAATGCTTTACCCATGTACAATTTGATAAACCCGCGTAGTGCTTGATCGTTAAGCTCAAGAGCCTCAAACTGTTGCTTCGCCTCTTCCAGGTATTCGACTGCCGAACGAAACCTGCTTGATTCGTGTTCAAGTTGTCCCAAAACAGCCAAAGTTCGAGCTGTTTCAGCAGATTCCCCCGTATCGTCAAGTCGAAGTTCAAGCGCGCTTCTTTGCGCAACCGCGTCATCCATAAGCGACAAAGAGCGTAGGCTTTGCGACAGGCGATCAAGAAACTTCGCTTTTGTTCTCGACGTAAGCTCTTGGTTCTCAAGCGTCTTTTCTCCGGCCAATACAAGCACGTCAACTAATTTGGTTTCTTTACCACCTTTCGTAGGTCCTGCCTCGAGAAAGATATCTTTCATCATCTCCTGAAAATTCCGAGACTCGTCGTTGGCAAATGTGGCTTCAGCAGCACTCGCCACGGCTTTATTCCGCTGCTTCGCGATGAGCATGTACGCAACGGTGCTGATCGCAGTGGCCAGAATGAACACGACCAAGGCAGCGACAAACGAGGTTGAGTACCGGCGTACCATTCGCGCTAGCCGTTCCAAAGCCGACTCTCGATGGCCGAGCACAGTATCGTAGTCGAGGAAACTTTGCAGGTCGTTTCCAAGTTCCCTTGCGGACTGATACCGCATCTCAGGTCGCCTACTGGCAGCTTTGCGGCAAATCGACTTAAGCGGTTCCGGAACCGAGGCGTCGATCCTGAGCTCTCTGCGAGCCGTGTTTTCTTTAAGCGCTTCGCTGGTATCTCGAACGGGTGGTGTTTTGCCTGTCAGAATTGAATAGAGCGTGGCACCCAAGCTGTAGATATCGGACCGATGGTCGCATTCCTCAGTTTCTCCCATCGCCTGCTCAGGACTGGTATAGGGAAGTGACCCCATGACGGTACCTGCCACCGTGTCGATTTCGTCCTGCCTCGCTAGATCTACCGCAGTACCCTCTATGTCCTGCTGATCGACAACTTTCGCCAATCCCCAATCGATTACGAACGTCTCACCAAACCTTCCGAGCATAATGTTGGCTGGTTTGATATCCCTATGGCGAACCCCATTTTCATGTGCGTACTGAATCGTCTCACACACCGTAATTAAACGACGAATGAGCTGTCGCAAACTCCAAGCTGCTGCCGTGCCGTTTGAATCCGAGTCGGTACGACTCTGCTCAATCGCAGCAGCCAATGTAACGCCGTCCACGAGCTGCATTGTGTAAAACGGCTCGCCATTTTCTCGACAACCGGCGGAGAATATCGGAACGATCCCAGGATGCTGAAGTCTCGCCGTTACTCTCGCTTCCTGTTCGAAACGATGACGACTCTGCGGATCATCGACAAACTTCTGCTTGATTTCCTTGAGTGCTACTGTCCGGCCCAACGCCAAGTCGTCCGCAAGCCAAACCTTACCAAGGCCACCTTCTTCAAGGGTCCGGTCCAGACGATACCTCGATTCCGGCTGCACCCGTTCGCCACTCCGGCTATCATCCGTCTCGTCTGCCAGATTAAGCGAAGGAAAACGAGATTGAATCTCACCCATGTTGAAGTCCGATTCTCGTCTTGAGCGAATGTGTAACTCGTGTCGCACAAGTTGCTCGACTGCTTCCTTGTCGTCCTTGAGCCAGGGAAAACAGGACAGGTAGGCTTCGACTCTTGCAGGCTCCCCGTTCTTCAGCCGAAATTCAAGATCGCAAGCCGCCAGTTCAATCGACACATCACGCTTTAGTTCTTCGCCTGGGGGTAGATAGTCCACTAGCTGACCTAGGGTTCCCTTCCTCCAATCAGATTCAAATGAGCTGACTATTTCATCAAGTTGATCGTAGTAGGAAGTCAAAGATAAACGCCCATAATTCAAAGACAGGAGTTGAGGTGTAATCTCGTCCACGCAACGCAAATCGTGAACTCAAAAATAACTAAAAGATACGCCCCATACAAATCGTATCGCTTCGACGCGACGGGCGTCCCCTTTACCCCTTTGATCGTTTGCTCCAACATTAGTTCGTCTTTCTATCTGCCATAAACACAAGCCTAATCGGCTGATGAAGTAAGTGGGGCTCTTGGTAACCCGATTGTTCGTAGGGGCGGTAAAACGATCGAAGCGCCCGCGAATGGATCACTCTCATGCCTTCCTAGCGCACGTGTACACAGGATCAAGCCGCGAAGTTGATTCTTCAATCAAAATTTCCCAGCCCAAAACAGCCGCGTAACAAGGCGTTGATGCATCTCCCGCCCCCTTCGTTACCGAATCGGAGCTCGCGCATGACCTCTGGGCCTTTAGGTGGTATCAGAGGTGGTCAGTTAGACAAGCAGCACCAGCCTTCTGCGGTTGAAATTGCCATTCGATGCCAATAAACAGCCTTCAAGGGCCTACGGGAAATCAGAAAATCTGAAAAACTTCATCAAACGGTGTCAGGTTTTGTCTCGCAATCTCGATCTCCTTTGATGAGCACCGCCAAGACGTAGTAGTACCAATCCGACTGGAGTCGCCATGCCCATTTCCTCTCGCAAACTCAATCTGGAGCAACTCGAAGTCCGGAATCTTTTGACCACTATTACTGTCACCACAGTTGCGGACGTCGTAGACGGAGACACCACTTCAATTTCTGGCTTGCTGGCTGTAGATGAAAGCGGCGATCCGATAGGCGTGGGCGCAGACGGCGAGATCTCGTTGCGAGAAGCGATTCTCGCGGCAAACAACGGAAATGGGCCAGCTCTAGAGGGGTTTGGTACCGCAGTTCAGATTCTGTTCGATTCAAGCTTGTCCGGTCAGACTATTCATCTCAAAAATGATGTGGACGACTACATCAACAATGGCTCACATTTTGAAACGTATGGCTCATTCTCCATTAAAGGCGATCGAAGTGACCCAATTAAAATTAGTGCCGGTGGGCAAGTTACCGACGGAGCTCCTGATTGCGCCGGGGGAGCTCGGCATTTCCGCGTTAAAGGCTCGAGCTCGTCCGATACAGCATTACTGCTCGACGGAGTCGAGCTGATAGGTGGAAATACCAGCCTGGAAAGTGGCGGTGCGATCTACCTTGAAGCGCAATCGGGATTGACTGTGCGGAATTCAAAGCTCACAGGCAATTGCGCTGTCAACGGTGGGGCGATCTTTGCCGAGTACAACAATGTTGACGTTTCCTTTAAGCGTATGCATATCGAAAGCACGCAATTCGAGCATAACCTCGCTGATGCAAATGGTGGGGCGGTTTATGCGGAAATCCGAAATCCTGTAACCGTCTCTAACAGCAAAATCTATCCCGAAACGACGAGTGGAAGTTTTACAATAGACAGCTCTTCCTTCGTTTCAAATGAAGCTGATCGCGGGGGCGCATTATTCATTCGAAACGTAGCCAGACTTAGTTTGTTTGATAAGGCCGGATACCCAATGGCATGGGCTGGCGCAATGTCGATCGA
>JBCCEO010000606.1:0-5271 GCA_039030255.1 Planctomycetota bacterium
CTCGCACCAAAGGATTTCATCGGAGAGGGGCATGGATGCATCGACCCCCATATCATTACTGTAAGGAACGCCGAAATACTCATCGAAGCCATGATTCGTCGGCAGGAATTCTTCATGGTGTCCCAAGTGCCACTTGCCGATACATGCGGTTGAATAGCCCTTCGCTTTTAATAGTTCTGCTATTGTGGTTTCTTTGTGCCCCAGGCCGCGATCCGAATCTGGAAACAAGACAGGCAAATTGCCTACTCGCTCCGGATAGCAACCGGTCAATAAAGCCGCTCGAGACGGCGTGCAGACGGAGGCCCCTGAGTAGAAACTGGTGAAACGCGTCCCTTGACGTGCCATTCGATCAATATTGGGCGTTTTGATGTTGGGCGATCCAAAGCATCCCAAATCGTTATAGCCTTGGTCATCCGTAAAAATAATGATGAAATTCGGAGCGCGGGAGGAGCTCGACTCCCTTTCGCCGCTGTGAAGAAAGTCTGCAAAAATTCCTTGGAATAGGACGGCAATTAGAACAGGAAAGGGATAGACAGCGGAGAAACAATTCATGGACTTCACTCGCGAATAAATGAGTTACCCAGAAACCTTCGCCCAAAGTCGAAACCCCGGCCTCGGCTCTGCCATTTTAATAGAATCGGGTTAACTTGTTGCCCGTTTATTACCTGCAGCCGAAAACCAGCTTCGTCTGAGCCCTCGAATCTCCAGAACGTCTTGCGGTTGCTGCTAGTTCATGACAGTATTAGATGGCTAAGCAAAGCCTAAATATTGGCCTGTAAACTGGTCCAAATCAAGCTCGTCAGTGCTGCTGCCAGAGTTCCCGTAAACGACGGTAACATTGCCAAAGCTCATTCGTACTAGATTTATCGGCTTCTGTGACGCTAGGTTAATGTCGCAGCGACCAAAAGACATGCCTGATGGGCTCTTCATGTAGAACCGATTATTGAGGAAAAAATGACTCGAATCGCCCTCCTTGCTCTACTGATTTTGACACCCAGTATTTCACAAGCAAATAGCTACCGTAATCTGTTCACCGAGTTTGAGCTTGAGAACAACTACGGCAAGACGGTTGCATTCAAGGAGTTCCAAGAAAAGCCAATCATCGTGCTGGCCTTTATTGGAACAGAATGCCCGCTTGCTAAGTTGTACGGTCCCAAGTTGAAGGCTTTGGATGAAAAGTACCGAGATCGCGGCGTTGTCATCCTTGGGATCAGTTCCAATACGCAGGACAGTCTCACCGAGCTAACTGCCTATGTGCATCGCTACGAGATCGATTTTCCGGTTCTAAAGGACCTTGGTAATCGCCTGGCTGACAAAGTACAAGCAACGCGAACGCCAGAAGTATTCGTGTTTGACCAACAAAGAGAGCTGCGCTATCACGGCCGAATCGACGACCAATACGGAGTCGGTTACTCACGTTACGATACAAAGAACCAAGACCTTGCAAACGCCATTGAAGCATTGCTGAACGGAGAAGAAGTTCCCGTTCCAGAGACGAAGGCCGTCGGCTGCGTCATCGGTCGAGTTAAGAAGCATGAGCCAAATGGAGAAATTACGTTCACCAAGCATGTTGCACCTATTCTGAACGCGCGATGCGTTTCCTGTCATCGCGAAGGCGAAATCGGCCCCTTCACATTGAAGAGTTATGAAGATGTGCAGGGTTGGGAAGAAACCATTCTAGAAGTCATCGAAGAGAATCGCATGCCTCCCTGGGGTGCTAACCCGGATTACGGTCACTTCTCCAATGATGCGAGACTCAGCGACGAAGAAAAGGCAACGCTCCGCTCGTGGGTCGCGAATGGCATGCCTGAGGGCGATCCGTCAGACCTTCCGGAACCTCCCAAGTTTGTAGATGGCTGGAGGATTCCTGAACCTGACCAAGTTGTTTTGATGCGAGAAAAGGACAAGCCCTTTCAAGTACCTGCGGAAGGTGTCGTCGACTACAAGCGATTCATCATTGATCCGGAATGGAAAGAAGACAAATACATCTATGCGGCTGAGGCGCGACCGCAAAACCGTGCGGTAGTTCACCACATTTTGGTTTACATCATTCCTCCGCGGGCTCGAAATGCAGACCTAAAACGCGTCCTGGTCGGTTACGCGCCTGGGAACGTGCCAATTCACTACAAAGACGGTTTGGCGTTGAAAGTTCCCGCCGGATCAAAGCTGCTTTTCGAAATGCACTACACTCCAAACGGCTCTCCTCAAGAAGACCTGAGTTACGCGGGCGTCTGCTTCATCGATAAAGAAGATGTGACCCAAGAAGTAAGTGGAGAGCTTGTCGCAACGCACCGTTTTGCCATTCCACCTGGAGAAGCGAATTACGAGGTTACGGCATCGAGCTGGATCTACAAGGACTGCGATCTGCTTTCCATGACCCCGCACATGCACTTACGAGGCAAAGCATTTCGCTATGAAGCCAAGATTCCCGGTAAGGACGATCCAGTTGTATTGCTGGATGTTCCCAAGTACGACTTCAACTGGCAACTGAAGTACATTCTCAAAGATCCTTTGCGGCTCCCACGAGGAACCAAGATCATTTGCAAAGCTGTCTTCGACAACTCAGAAGATAATCTAGTGAATCCGGATCCGACCAAGCGCGTGTTCTGGGGCGATCAGAGTTGGGACGAAATGATGATCGGCTTTATGACTACGAAACCGGCCCAAGAATAGAAGCCTAAATCCAAATCGCGATTGCAAGGCCGGGTTGCCGGAAGCTCAATTCGAGAATCGCAAAGTTCGAGAATTGAGCTTTCGAAGAATTGCGCTATCGATAGGCAGGCAGCGGTTGCGTCAAACCTGGTTCTATTACGCGCCGGTATACTTCGCGGTCAATCCCGTCTCTCGCGTTGCTTCGGTCATATAGTGCGCGTAGCGGAGTCGGAACTGCCCTATTGATATCCCTTGGGATTTCTTGCACGTTGAGAAGCACACCTTTTGCTCGCAGAAGTTCAGCCAAAGCTGCTTGCTGATCACGTTGGGCTGCCACGTAGGCTTGCTGGGAAATCACCAGACGATTGATGGCTTGGAAAAACTGCTCAAGTAGCAAACTTGGGGAAACCCCTTGCTGCGCTACAACTTCGCGGCGGCGGCGCAGTGCTTCGATTTCTTTCTGCCGTGCTTCTAGCGTTAGTCGACGTTGCTCCAAAATCTTATTGGAAGCGTTCAGAGTGCGAATAGCTGCGGCAACTTCAAATCGAATCAGCTGCACAAGATCCTCGTATTCCAGTTGCAATCGCTGCATCACAAGCTTGGCACGCTTATTCTGAGCCTTGGCACTGCGATTGGCAAAGAAGATCTCCATGTTCACGCCAGCTGCATAACTAGGGTCAACATCGAACATATTCTGTTGGGCACTCCAAAAATCTAGATTTGCATCGACGCCGTTGAGCGAAGACTCAACAAACAGTGTTAGCCTGGGCAACAGTTGGTTCAACGATACATTATGGTTGATAGCTGCGGAGCGAATCTCAATCAACTTTGCCTTGATTTCAGCTCTGGACTGAAGCGCAGTATGCAATTCCAATCCAACGTCAAAATTCTCTGCAGTCGCCTGCGGCGGTTGCACGGTAAGAATCTCTACGGTGTTCGAATCAAGTTCCGGTGCATTGACAAGCCTATAAAGCTGGTCCTGAGAAATGAGAACAGCCGCATGGGCACGCTCAAGATTCGCGCGGCCCTCCTCTAAGAGTGCCCGAGCTTGCTCGATTGAATTCTGCTCTGCATCCAACTTACCGCGCGACTCCAACAATCTCAGTGTTTCCTCTGCCCATTGGATTAAGGAACGCTGAATTAGGTAATTGCCACGCTTTTGGTAGAGGTCCCAGTACTGTGCTAATACTGCTTGCAGCAAATCAGAAACGTTGGCGTAAGCGTCTGCATGTGCAATGTCTGCCCTCAAACTTGCAAGCAGAGCGCGACTAAGCACCACATCCCTTCCGCCATCACGTAAAACCTCTTGAGAGAAGGTGATCGCGACTTGGGCATCCCCTGGTTGGTCTGGATTCAATAGACCAGAGTTGCTGTCCGTCACGCCAAGCCGCTCGCTGATTTGGAATTCACCGCCCGAGTAGGTTTGTTTCCGCAAGCCTACGGCTACTCCGTGTGCATCGTTTCGTACTTGATCAATTGTTCGGTTTGTTTGGCCAAAGACCGTGATGGCGCGCGAATCTTGAGAAAATAGGCTTTCCAAGAAACCACGCCAATCAAACTGACCAAATTCTTGGTTGACTTCCTGGAGCGCTTCGGCCGGTTGTATTCGCTGGACTTGAATATTTCGCGAGTGCTGCAGGGCCAGCGATAACACATACGGCAAATCGACTTTGCGAGCCGGAACCGCACCCCAAAGCCTCTCCGAGGCAATTCTTTGACGAAGCTGCTCGATCGTCAATTCTAGCGAATCGGCATTGCGATTCACGGTGTCTGTTGGCTTAGGCGGAGAGGCCCATTGTTTCATGTCGCCACCTACCATCGGGTAGCGACCTTCCTGCAAGCTCTGGGAAGGAGTCCAGGTCTCACCCTGATTGAGTAGTTTGGGCAAGCCTAGATAAGCGGGGGATTCACGGCGTCTGGCATCGGAATTCGAGGCAGGGACGCGCGAAAACTCCGGGGAACTTTGACGCGTTTGAGCAGTTGCAGAAGCAGAACGTACGGAAGGCTTGGACCACATCATCCCAGGAGAGACCTGGGGAAGATTTGGGATGCGATCAATTTGATGCGATTCTTGCTGCGTATATTCAGGCACGCCTAGCTGCTGCGCCGCACATCGGTAATGACAGCATAACACAGCACAAAGCAGAAGCGCAGTCCGTTGGAATTGGCCATTTCCCAACCGGCTCAAAATGATCCTAAATCTATGCAAATCGCCAATCTCATTAAGCAACAGTTCCGTTTATTCCTATCGGAATCATTGCGCAGCCAAAGTCAGTCAAATTGCTCGTGCTGAGGGGGTAGGCCGCCAAAAAAAGAACGAACAAGCTGCGAGTTGTGATTGAAATCCACTGCTTCCAAAGAAAAGACTAGAGTTAGCTCCATTCCTGCAAATCTGCGCGCGTTGCACAGTAGCTGGTGTCAAAAGCAAGGGCGTTCGGATCGGGCCGAACTTTCCATTTTTTGCATGCATCTCGATAGAGTTCCGGCCACCAATTGCGATGCTCCGTAAGCCCTTCATCTAAGTATTGCTGCCAATGACTGAGTACTCGACTCCAACACTCGTCTCCGTAGGCAAGTGCGATCTTGGATGAATCAAATTTTGGGACGTACCACTTTTGC
>JBCCEO010000607.1:0-5266 GCA_039030255.1 Planctomycetota bacterium
ATGCGATCGAGCTTCAACTCCATCTTGTAGCGTTTAAAGTATGCAACCGACATAAGAAGCAGTCCCGTTAGACTCTTGTAACTCCTGAAATCTACACGCTGCTTGAAACTTGGTCAAATTTTTCAGTGGTTGGAAATCTAATAGAGAATTCGCAGTTCACGCAGAAATTCCCAATTTGTTTACTGCAGGTTGAGTGGCACACCCCGTGGCGTCTCGGGCTCGACTCGCTGTGGCAGGCGCGGAGCCCTGATCTAGTCAATCCAGGGTGCGTTGCCGGCAAGCTTCGTAAAGAGTTACGGCAGCGCTAATCGAAAGGTTTAGGCTGTCAGCCCGGTCGGACATCGAGATTTTGAAGGCATCTGTGTCTGCCCAGTCAGCGCCCAGGCCTTCAGCTTCATTTCCGAAAATGACCGCTGCACCCTGCCTAAAGTCGAGCTGCCACAGGTTTCTGCTTCCGTCGACCCTCGCTGCGTGGGTTGAAAGGCCCGAATCGCGAAAGAAATTCCGTGTCTCTTCGGCAGTCGAAACGGCGATTGGCAACTGGAAAATGGTCCCACGACTGGCTCGGATTACGTTGGGATTGAAGACATCACACAGAGGCTGAGTCAGAATTACTGCGTCCACGCTACAAGCGGCAGATGTGCGCAAGCAGGCGCCGAGGTTGCCTGGCTTCTCCGTTCGATCGAGAACCAACACAAGGCTCTCCGGCGAGACTTTCAAGTCTTGGAGTGGCAATGAAGGTGTTTGGGCAACGGCGAGCGGTGTGTCGTTTCGCTCGCCGTAGCTGAGCTTCATCAGGATGTCAGGCGAAACAATGGTTAGCCGCGGATGAGAAGGGGCCAACGACCGTTCTGCTAACTTGCCCAGTTCTTGTTCTTGCGAAGAGCTGCAGAAAATCGTCTCAACACGGTACCCAGCACTCATCGCAAGCTGGATCTCGCGAATTCCATCGATCAGAAACCTGCCCTGCTTCTTTCGATGGCTCGAGCTGCGTAGTCGAAGAGTCGACTTGACCAACGGATTCTGATGACTCGTAATCATCATCTTGCTTGTGCCAGAGCATTGGAATGAGAGACTGAGCCGTCAAGAAAAACAGTCAGGAACTAGATTATTGCGTTTTCCGCCTGCTCTGTGGGCGGACGCTCAAACCCGCTAAGCTGGCGGGGCCCTCGCTTGTTGACCAGCGGCATGCTTGAGGTGCAGCTACTTTTGCTCGCGGAACGTCAGGAACGACATGACAGCCAGGGCGCCAGATGCCACGATGAAAAGAATGTCCATCGACATGCTCGCCATTTTGAAGGGAGCACTCAATTCACTTCCGATGAGACCCATTATGAGGTCACCCAGGAATAGCAGGAACACGAGGATGGAAAGGACCATCCCGATGAGACACAATGCTTTTGGCATCAGCCAACCTTTAGTGGTCGTGGCAGTGGATTTCATGAGTAACGCCTAAAGGCTCGTCGGTGGGCGGCAGGAATTCTGCCCCAAGCCCACTTGGAATAGCGTATTGCGAGCCACCATTGTACGCTTAGCACATTCGGGGAACAGCGTCACTGGGTAAGTATAATCCAAGGATTTCGCCTGTCACCCATGCCGCCCATTTATCCTGCTTCGGCACTGAGAAGCACCTACTACAGCCCGATTAGACCTCAAGGTTCATCGCATCGGACCGCCCGCTCGTGGGAGAACGAAAAGCTTGACTGACTCCGCAATCACAGAACCTGCAAGCACGGAAAAAAATACTCTGTTTCGCAGCGACATGCCGGTCACGGCTGAGTACGCATACTTTGATCATGCCGCCGTGGCCCCACTCCCGACCCCGGCCTTTCAGGCCATGCAGACCTACGCACGGGAAGCACACGAGCATGGGGATGCAGTCTGGCCACGCTGGTCAGGCAAAGTTGCAGAGCTCCGCGAGAGTTGTGCTGAACTGCTACGGGTGGAATCAAGTGAAATCGCGCTGGTGAACAGCACGACTCAGGGAATCAACCTAGTTGCAGAGGGAATGCCGTGGAAAGACGGCGACAACATCCTTGTGCCTGCCAACGAGTTTCCATCCAACATGGTTGCATGGAAAAATGTGGAACGAATGGGCGTCGAAGTTCGGACGATCAATGTGCCGACTTCGAACGAAATCAATGCCGAGCTCTTTCGCCCTCACTTGGATGAAAGAACTCGGCTGATTGCGTTTAGTTGGGTGGGTTACAGCAGCGGTTTTCGCGCTGACGTGGGATCTATCGTCGAGTTGGCGCACGGGAACATTGGTCGATCTGGCAAGACGTTGGTGCTGCTCGATACGATCCAAGGATTGGGAGCGTTCCCGCTGGTCGCGAAAGATACTGGTGTCGACTTTGTTTGTGCTGATGGCCATAAGTGGATGCTGGGACCGGAGGGCGCTGGGCTATTTTACTTGAAGCAGGAGCATTTGAATTTGCTCCAGCCGCTGGGGCTCGGGTGGCATAGTTTGGCAGCCGGCAGTTTCGAGCCATTGGGAGACACACCCCTTCGAAGCACTCTCAAGCAGTCCGCGCAGCGCTACGAAGGTGGGACGACGAACATGTCCGGCATGCTGGGCTTCGGCGGCAGCCTCAGGTTGTTGCTAGATTCCGGTCTCAATCAGCCACGCAGCGCGGTTCAGGAAGCGATTCTTGAGAATGTCGCTTGCATGGAAGAGCAACTCGCGTCCGCTGGTTTTGAGACTCATCTGCCTGTTCACGAGAAAAATAGAAGCGGTATCGTTGGTATCACTTGGCAGGGAGCTGATGAGGCTTCACTGAACCAGGCGCGGAAGTTTCTCTTGCAGCAGAAAGTGGTGACTAGTGTTCGCGGCGGCGTCCTGAGGGCTAGCACTCATGGCTACAACAATTCCGCTGACGTGCAACGGCTCGTGGAAGGTTTAAGGGAATTCACCAGCAGCCGCTCCTAGTGGCGGGTAAAGTTCGGATCACATTTGGGAAATCGATTATGCCTCAGAGCCCTCGAATCGGAGTTTACACAGGTTCCTTTGATCCGGTTACGCTCGGTCACATGAATGTAATTGAAAGAGCTTCCAAGCTGTTTGATGAGTTGGTTGTCGGGGTGGGCATTAACGCCGACAAGCGGCATTTGTTTTCTCCCGACGAGCGGGTCGACCTGCTGCATTCGGTGACCGCAAAAATCGCAAATGTGCGCGTAGAAACATTCTCCGGCCTAGCGGTGAGTTTTGTTCGTGAATGTAAGTCTGCTGTGATGGTGCGGGGAGTAAGACCGCTTACCGATATCGCTGGAGAATTCACGATGCTGATGGCGAATCGGCAGCTTGACCAAGATATCGAAACCGTCTTTCTCATGGCCGATGAAAACTATTCGCACGTTTCAAGTTCTTTGATTAAACAGATTGTTCCGTTGAGCAATGATGAAATGCTGGCGCGATTTGTGCCTTCGGAAATCATTGCACCGCTTCGTGCCAAGATGAAGGAGTAGAGCTTCTGTTGGAAGCGTCTGCGTCGTGCCTGAAGACTGGAACAAACGATTCATCCAAAGCCAATTGGAGTCTGCTCGCCGGCCCCAGGATCCTGCAGCCGAGGCGGTCTTTTGCTCGGCGCGCAAGAGCACTTTAGTTGATTCCGATGGAAATAGTTGGATTGACCTAGTTTGCGGATTCTCTTCGCTGAATTTTGGCCATAGTTTCCAACCACTGGTGGACGTTGCGAACCAACAATTGACACGGTTGGTTCATGTTGGTGGCGCGATGCACCAGCCAGGGATTGAGCTGGCTGAGACGCTACTCGGTTTACTCTATTCCCAATGCCCGTTGGCTGGAGAGCAACAATATCGCGTGATCTTCAATTCCAGTGGTGCGCGCGGCATCGAGGCTGCCTGGAAAGCCGCAACCGAGTATCGTCCCGGGCGCATGGTAGTGCTTTCGCCTTCCTTGCACGGCAGATCCGTTGCGACGGCGACGCTCAGCGAGACCAATCAAGCCGCACTCAGTGAAATGCTTGGCGACCGCGTGACGGTTTGGCCGAAGGAGAAGTATCCAGGCAGTAAGGCAGCGACATCTACAGGCAAAGATGATGGTGCAGGGGAAATTGCCGACTACTTGGCCCGTAATGCGAATGAGATATCGGCTCTCTTGGTGGAGCCTGCTCTTACGGCTCGTGGTTACATTTTTCCTCCCAGCGAGTTTTTCTTGAAGCTGCGAGAAGTGACCTTGGAACTCGGCATTCTTATGATCGCCGACGAGATCCAAACAGGAGTTGGGCGGTGTTCCAACTTTCTCTTTTCACTCGATCAAGGTTGGCTACCAGACGTGATCGGCCTCGGAAAGAGTTTGGGCGGAGGCCTACTTCCGATCGCGGCAACTCTTGGCCGCAAAGATGTTCTGGAACGTTTGCCGCCTGGAGCTGAGTCAGAGACTTTTGCCGGTACACCATTGGCGTGTTCGATTGCAAATGAAGTGTTGCGGCTATTGCAATCCGAAGCTCACTTCCAACGTGGTTGCACTGTTGCGTCCCAGCTGCGCCGAGACTTAAGGGAAGCATTTACTCCCGCACCAACTTCGGTTGGTCAGGTGACCATTCCCGTGCAAGTTTCCGGCCAAGCCGCGACGGCTGTAATAGATTTTCTGGCACCAGAGATTCCGGTGGATCGGGCACAAAAGCGAGCAGAAATGTTTGCGAGACTTTGTGCCACGCACAGACTACGTGTTCAATGGACGGGACCGCAAAGGACTCGAATCGTGATGCTGCCTGCTCTTACCATTTCGGACTCGGAGCTGGCTGACGCAACCAGACGTCTAGCAGCTACCGTGTCTGAGTTTTTAGCCAAGCTTGAGAGCGATGCGATCTAGGCGGATGCCGCAAACTGTCGCATGAATTCTTCGCGGTATTCGCTCTCATCTGTGGGGAAGAGTGCATCAAAGCCTGCGGCGGAGACGGCGCCTTTTTGAAATCGTTGCTTCTCAAAGATCGGCTGTTCCAGCCCAGTGACGGACCGGACGCCGCTTTGGACTACTTGGCCTTTCAAGGCGTAAAGTTTTTCGTGTGACCAATCGGTCAGCTCAATGAAAGGGATTCCTTCCGCAATCTGGATCACGGAAGGTAAGGCAAAAGGACTGAATCCTTTGAAGCCGAACTTGCGTGCTGGTGCAACAGATCGCACATGTCCCCTGCTCTGTCCCCCGCTGTAGATCAAGGAGTGCTTGATTGCCGAGACGCCCCAACCTTCTTGGTACAGCATCTGGTTGTTCAGCACGCTGCGAATCGTCAACTCTGGGTTTTCC
>JBCCEO010000608.1:0-5260 GCA_039030255.1 Planctomycetota bacterium
CCCTGCCCATCGATCAGGCGCGTCTACCGGTGGAATGCGAAATCGATGATAAAACACTCAAGCACGCAGAGCAGATCATTGGACTTCTGCGTTTCGATGCCGGGAAGTGGTGTCTCCAGCCGTTGGCCGTAAAGTTAGCCAAGGCGACGATCGTTGCCGGCGAAGGGATAATGGATTTGCGGGCGAAGCAGAAATCGAAGACTTTTTCGATTCTGAGCGAACGTGCCAGCAAGCTGTTGAGAGGCTAAACGGCATGGAAAACAAGCTCGAAACGAAAAAGCGACAGATCGCGTTTTGGCGTTTGCTGAGCGCCACCTACGGATTGCAGGAGTTGGCCCCGGGTTTCGAGCGCATGGTTCGCCAAATGGCAGACCAGATTCCAATGCCAGATACCGTGCTGGACGAGAGAGTCGGTGTCGATGTTTTGCTGAAGCGACATCCCGAGTTGAAGCCGAAGTTCGATTCTCTTTCGCAACTTGGGTTAGAAGGCGTCACAGGCGTTGGTGAAGACGAAAGCGAAGGAGATAATGCAGCTTCGAAAGACGCAGAGTCAGCGCGCGATGCTCCTGCAACGATTATGCCTTCTGAGATTTCAGAAGCCGATCTAGGTCGTACACTGGCCTATTCCAAGTTACTGTTGAACGTTTTTGGGCCGAACACGCGGCACGGTAACACTACTGCTGCCCAGTACAGCCAGTGGTGCCAAGACGTGTCGATGTTGGAAGAGTGCTTTGGCTTCCCGGCTGGAGGTCTCCGTGGATCCGGCGCGTCGGATAGCGATTCGGATACGGTGCATGGCTCTGGGCACGGTATCAGCGGACAAGCTCCCAGGATCGATGATCGACAATTGCGCGAAGAACTTGTGGCGATGGAAAGCGACCTCGTGAAGCGGATGGAGATTCGTGAGGTCTTAAAGGACGATCGTCTAGCCGCTCAATTGACTCCAACGCTTCCTTTGCTAGAGCAGTTGTTGTACGACAAGTCGAATCTCTCAGGCGTTGCGCTGAAGAACGCAAAGCGACTGATTCGCAAGTACGTGGACGATCTTGCAGACGTACTCAAGCAGCAAGTCGTTTCCGCTCCTTCCGGTGTTATTGATCGATCTGTACCACCGAAACGCGTATTTCGAAACTTGGATCTGAAACGTACGGTTTGGAAGAATCTACACAATTTCAACCCCAAAGATGAGAAGTTGTATGTCGACCAACTGTTCTATCGACACACTTCGCAGAAATCGTTGAACAAGTATTTGATTGTTGTCGTGGATCAATCCGGTTCCATGCTCGACGCGATGGTACAGTGTGCGATCTTAGCATCGATTTTTGCCAGTCTTCCGCGTGTGCAAGTGTCGTTAATTGCCTTCGATACGAATGTGATTGATTTGACTCCTTGGGTCGCAGATCCATTTGAATCGCTGATGCGAACAAACTTGGGCGGCGGTAACGATGGACCGAAAGCGATGGAAGAGGCGCGTCAGCACATTCAGGATCCCGACCGTACAACCATGGTCTGGATCTCCGACTTTTATGAATTCCACAACGATCAGCCTTTGTTCAACATGATCAAAGACATCAAGGAAATGGGAGTCCATTTTATTCCTGTGGGCTCTGTGAGCGGATCAGGTTACTTCAGTTTGAACGAATGGTTTCGCAAAAAGCTGAAGAGCATCGGTCTGCCGGTTCTGACCGGCAACATCAAAAAACTAATTGTTGAACTTAAGAAACACTTGGCGTAATCGTATGGCGAAAAAGAAAGCAACAACGAAGAGAGCTGAAATAAAAACGGATGCAGTCGCAGACGACCAGGAACTTTTGCGTGAACCGGCGGAGGTCAAATACGCAGAGGAACTGAGCTACTTGGAGTCGATTGATGAATCGCCCAGGCCGTTCACTTGGCGCCTATCGCCTCGAATGGTGCGGATATTTGTTTTAGGCACGACAGCGGCCGATAATCTGGATTGCGATATAGCACCCAAATTTTTTGGAGACCCCGGTACTGTGGAACGCGCGATCGTTACGCTTGCCAGTGATCGTGGCCTTCTTCTGATCGGTGATCCAGGCACAGGCAAGAGTTGGCTGGCCGAATTGTTGGCTGCCGCGATCTGCAACAACAGTACCCATGTGATTCAAGGCACGGCAGGAACGACGGAAGATCACATCAAGTATTCTTGGAATGTCGCCATGGTCATCGCCGCTGGCCAATCGCTGGATAGCCTCATACCCTCGCCGATGATGAGTGCGATGGAGCGTGGGGAGATGGGAAGGTTCGAGGAACTAACGCGCTGCAGCAGCGACGTTCAAGACGCTCTGATTTCGATACTCTCGGAAAAGTACATCACGATTCCCGAACTGAAGGGCGATAACCTCGTCTTCGCCAAACCAGGCTTCAATATTATTGCGACCGCCAATGCGCGGGATCGCGGTGTCAACGATCTTTCGACCGCGCTGAAGCGACGTTTCAATTTCGTTCAAATCCCGATCGTAACCAATAAGACTACGGAAAAGGAAATTGTGACGTTCCGTACGCGAGAACTGCTGGCGAGAAACCGATTTGAAGTCGAGGTGCCGCCTGCGATGCTCGACATCTTGCTCCAAACTTTTGCTGATCTCCGGATGTCAGCAGCGAATGAATCGAGTGAGGACAATCGCCTTGAAAGTTCACTCTCGACGGCGGAGCAAATTGGTGTTCTAGAGGATGCCGTGCTGCACGGCCAGTTTTTTGGGGAAGGCAGTTTGTCGGCACGAACAATGGCGCGATCCATGGTTGGCACGCTTGTTCGCAGGATTCCAGAAGATGTCAGTATCCTGAACAAATTCTGGCATGCTGTGGTCGAGAAGCGAGCTAAGTCGGAGAAGGGTGATTGGCAAGAATTTCAAGACGCAGGAACTGACATACTCAGTTCTATCAAGTAGGGTTCGTTCCGGCCGATCGATCATGAGCCGTGGACACCAGCTGCGGCAAACACCAGGGTACGCGTAAGGAAAATGATTTCGAAACTCTCAGTTGAATTCGAACCGCTCCGGAAACAATTGCTTGCTGCGGCAACGGAGTTTGCCAGCGATGCGCAGCCGGTGGCCGATATCCTGGCGGGGCTGGTCGATGATGTTCAGCGTGCCTCCGAAGAGCCTCTGGAAATCTTTCCTGTCTGCCACCACTCGCCTTCATCGGCGGTACAGATGGTCCAGCGACTTAACGCTAAGCCTCCGCGTCAGATCTTCATGGAATGCTGCGAAGATATGAACGGCATCCTGGAAGGATTGCGTGAATGTTCTTTACCTGTTGCACTCCAAGCATTTGCATCGCAATCTGAAGCCTTTCCTGCGGCCTGGGCCCCGTTGAATCTTGTCTGTCCATTGACCGAATTTTCCGCAGAGTTTCAGGCTATCGCATTTGCCATGGAGCATCCTGAGACGGAAATCCTGTTTGTCGATCGTTCCAGCGACCACGTCTTTCAGTGGATGCCGCAGACAGATGAGGCTCTAGATAAGGCAATGCCAGCCGAGGTGAGCTCCGAGGAAGAGGAAGCAAATATGCATGGGGCCGCGGTTGGCGTTGAGATTGGGACGCTGCTGCCGACTTTTGAACAGTTCACACGTTTTTTATTAAAGAATGCACGTGTTCAACACTTTAGTGAATGGTACGACCAGTACGTCGAAGAAGCGATTATTCATGGCGACTATGACACGTATCGCCATGTGATGTTCTTGATCGGCAGCCTGTTTCGAAGGTTAGGCACCGACCCGCAGCAGCGCGAGAGTGATGAAATGCGCGAGCGGTTCATGTGGACGCGTATCAAACAGCATCTTCATGAGCGGAAACTTGACGCTTCAGAAGCAATTTACATTTGTGGTGCGGCTCATGCGGCGAGCCATGTCGACGAATTTGGAATCGAAAGCGACGTGGTTTGGGATATCCCGCCTCGCAGCAATACAGATTGGTTGTACGGAATTCTGCCGAGCAGCTATAGTTCCATTGAACTTCAATTCGGCCATCCACGCGGTGCCGTTACGCTCGCAGAGAATCGATGGAAAAAGGCTCTGAAGCGTCGGAAGATGAAGGGCTTTACACTGCAAAGCACCAAGATCAAAGAGAAAGCAGCCAGCGATAAAGCAGCCAAAAAGAAAGCCGCAAAGAAGAAGGCGGCCGCCAAGCCATCGACTGCAAAAAACGCGGTTTTAACGAGCGAAGATTCCTCAAGCTTCAATCGGGAAAACGATTCCCTCAACCCCTTGGAGGCATACCTTAATCAGCCTCCAGCTCATTTGGAAGAGAACGAAGCCGAGTTGCTGCAAAACTCCGTACGCATCGTCGATCTAGCACGAAAGAATGGATATCTTGCGACTACGGCCGACAGTATCGCGGTTTACCAAACCTCGATTCTACTAGCTGGAATGCGCAATCGTCCGCATCCGACGCCCTACGATTTTCGCGATGCGGCGGTCACCTGTATCGAGAAAGAAAGTGTACCGCGCAAGCGAGACGTGGCTCGACTGTGCGATATCTTGCTAGGCGGTGACCGTACGGGGCGAATTGGCTATGAATCCCTACCCCCTTTGGCTCAAGATGTCTACGACCGATTGGGAAAATTGCCGATTAGTCTGACGGCGCGCACGATTCAGCGGGCCTTGCTTGATTTCCGCAGCAAGCCAGACTTGCTACCCTGTAGCGATCTATTGTGGAAGTTGCGTTATCTGCTAGATCCATCGGTGATCCGCCCGATCATGGGCCAACGCGAATTGGGCCACGTGCCTCAGCAAGAAAGTTGGGACATCGCGATCGGAAAACATCAGGCTGCAGTGATTCAGCTTGGCTACGAAGGCGTTACCGTTGAACACGTCTTGGAACGACGGCTGAAGAAGGGTGCCTACGCCGCAGATGCTCGAACAGCTGTCGCCTTGCAGGCGGCCGAAGACAGTATCCTGTTTTTGAAAAGTGACAGACTAACAGAGGAGCTTGGCGAGCAGGCTATTGATCTGCTGCTAACGGAACCAGATGTCAAAGACGCGAAGGAGATCTTTCGACGCATTACGGGACTGGTTCACTACTACCGAACTCAGTCCAGCCAAATACCGGAGTGGTGCGGCCGATTTGTGACTGCTGGTTATTCGCACTATGCAACGCTGCTTCCGCATGCATTTTCTGATCGCGGAGTATCTGCGGAAGATTTGGCGGCCATGCTGCAATTCATCTTCACTCTCGAAAGCCTTGCTCTGTCGCTCGGCAGCAACCGAAGCCAACTGATGGTTGCCATTCAGCAGTC
>JBCCEO010000609.1:0-5255 GCA_039030255.1 Planctomycetota bacterium
ACATTTCCTAGGAAAAGTTGCTTTAGAAGAGAATGGAAGGCAAAAAAGACTCTTGAAGAAGCGAATTGGCACAGTACTCGCATAAACAACGTAATGTCGACGCCATCGTCGACCCAACTCGGGGAAATTAAATCATGTCGAACACACGCACCGTTTTAATTGCACTTACTGCTTTGGTCAGCATTTCCACACTGGCTTCGGCACAAGTCGCTGTTCCAATCAACAATTGGAGCTACCAACGTCATGCGAGTACGGCTACGGAAGGCTACTTGCGAGGATCTGCCGCGGTTATCCAATCGGCAGGACAGAAGAACTATCTCGATTCCGTCGCGGCCGTGAATTATCAAGAAGCGCTGCGACGCAGTATTGAGAACAGTGGACTCCGGGTCAAAACATATTTTGAGAACAAGGAATTGAATCGCGCGTATCGTGAAAAGTATGCTGCAGTTCCTCCAACTAAAGAGCAGTGGGAGCGAATTACATTGGCCTCCTTGCCTGACCGCCTCACGCCGGAGCAATTTGATTCATCGACTGGAAAGTTGGTTTGGCCGCACATTTTGCGAGCCGATGAATACGCGGCATTTCGCGATCGGATCGACACGTTGATGGCCAGTCGTACACCTGGAAACAGCGGCGATGGCAGTCCTGCACAGCGTCAGCTCGACCCTTTGATTGATGCCATGAAGCGAGTCCTGAAGAGCAACATCGATAATGTGAGCTTTTCTCAATATGCGGCAGCCAAATGGTTCCTGCGCTCGCTTGATTACGAAGCACAATTACCGCTAAATTCGCTAATCGCTCAGCCCGTGGCGTCCAAACCCACCTTCGATAGTTCGGCTTCTGTAGACGCAGCTGCCACTGACTCGGTAGATCCACCAGCAGATGACTCAGCGTCAGCAGATGACTCAGCGACAGCAGATGATGCTGCACCTGGTGACCCAGCTAATGTTGTCACACCGGCGGCAGATGCGAACTAGTCAACATTTGAGAAGACAAAGCTAGATTGAATTTCGACCGTGGTCCGACAACAAGGAGAAAAAACCGAACATTGATATGATGGGGTGCGTGGTAACTTCTTTCTTTCCCTCACCGCAATAGTAACAACTGCGTCTCCCCACCATGGGCGTCTTCTCTTCGGAGAGGGCGCCTTTTTTCGTGTTGTTGGAACCCAGCGAGAGTCTCTCGAGTTCGACTCATGTTGCCAGACGTCCGTAGAAGTGCACATAAGCTTGGTTTACACTGGAAGGTCTTCTTCGCTCTGCCCCAACATTACTCGTCTCCAGCGACATCGCTTACCCACTATGGAAATTACCTGCCCCGCCTGCAGCCGGAAGATTCAATCCAAGGCCGATGTGAGTGGGAGAACCGTGAAATGTCCGGGCTGCAGCAAGCCCTTCAAGGTTCCAGCAGCGCCAACGAAGCAGTCTGCGAAGCAAAAGGCATCGAGCGCAGACACCATCACGGTGAGTTGCGAATGCGGCATGGAACGTCAGGTTCCGGCCTCGGCTGCGGGTAAGAAAGCCAAGTGCAGGTGTGGCCGTATGATTACGGTCCCAAGCCTTCCGGAAGCAAATGGGTCTGAAGCAGTCGAACCAGCGGCTTTCCAGGCGATTTCAGATGATGAATGGCAGAGTATTGCGGCTCAGGCCCTGCCTCCGCAACCAGATCCATTCGAGGAAGAGGAACCTCTCAAGAAATCAGTGACTGACGAGATTATGGAGCGCGCTGCGGCCGACGTCGGTTTGGCTGCATCGAACAAGAAAAAAGATGTGTTCGATACGATCAAGACAGAGCGCATTGTTATGTTCACCCTTGGGGCACTCATCGTGACCGCTGCTGGAGCTTGTCTCGTGCTCGTAAAGAACTATGTTTCAATTTCAACTTCGACGCCAATCGACGAAATCGAACCCGAGCAATTGACTTATGCAAGAATCGCCTTGGGAATTCACTTGGGTGTTGGCGTTCTCTACTTTGTGCTGGGTGCCCTAATCACGACTTTTCCTCGCACTTGTACAATTACAGCTTTGGTGCTTTATTTGATCGGTCAAGTTGTAGGTTACATCCTCGAGCCAGACCAGCTCTACAATATTTCCGGATGGGCCGCCAAGATTCTTGTGTTGATGGGTTTATGTCGTGCTGTGACGGTGGCGTCTTACTATCAGTACTTCAAGTCCAATAAAGAAGCGCAGCGTTAGACGATCTAAGACGGTATTCCAATGCGATGGATTTCGGCATTAGGTTTCGGACTGGGCCAAGGCAGGAGAGCTATCCGCCTTTCATAGAGCTACGTAAATCGCCGCCGCGCTTTGGAGACCGGAGTGCTTGCGACCTACCTGGTTTTTCTTTTGGGTGCTGCTTGCTAATCTAAGTTAAATGTAGTCTCGCACAAAGGAGATGGGGCGTATTTGCACTTCTTGGGCAAGCGGAAGTTTCTTGGGAGCTGCCACGGATTTTGCTGCATCCGGTAAGTCTGGCATGGGAGCTGACCAGACTTCTTGCAAATCAATCTTGCTACCGTCGTCGAGTGGGTCAATTCCTGTTTTTAGGATTTCAATGTTGCGCACCGCAGTTCTCAACATGCAGTCATCCATCGGCTGCTCAGCCACGAGTCGGTAGTACTTTTCATTTACCGAAGTGGCGAGCTGCCCCAGGCTCAAAATGTTATCACCGGGAATGACGTCCCTCCAAGAAAAGTGTGGCAGCCGCGCCGCCTTCTCTGCTGCTCGCACAATGCGTTTAGGCGTAAGAGTATCTAATAGCGCAAAGTCTTTAGTGATGAAGTAGGTTTTTTGGTATTCGCTGATGAGGTAGTCTGTGCACGCCAGCCGCATTAGGTGTTTCTCGTCGGACGGGTCAATGAGCACGCGGTTGGGAACGCTTGAGTGAATTGAGTATTCTGTTTCGCCCGGAGACGACAAAATGCCTGCACCAAAAGCACGCATCTCGGCGTCTTGCATGACGAGCCCAAACTCTACTGTAAACCAATATATTCGTTCGGCGTAGGCAAGCAGTTCGTCCGCACGCGCGAGTATTGCTCTTTCATGCTTTTCATCGGGAGCCCGCTCCAGGCGATCATCGCGTTCGGCATAGATCAGGTCTCTTGCCTTGCCATGGTCTTGCATCAATTTGGCAACGGTCGGGATAGTGAAAGTTGCAACATGGCCTGCAACGTCGTGGCCGATGTCTGGCTCCTGCAAATAGTCTTGCTCCAGCGGACGCATAAAAGTCGTCACGGGAAAGAAACGCGAACTGTGGCAAGTAAAAAACAGCTCGGCAGGAATAATCATGTTGACGGTTGCGAGTTGCCAACCTGTCTGTTGATAGATTCGTGCATTGAGCAAGTAGTAATCGGGAATGACGGCGCTACCGATTTCAAAGAGCTTTTCGCCTTCTTGATATTCGCGGCAGGCAAAAACATGTTTTGTCCGTTGTTGATCCGCGACCAAGCAGGCCCAACTCAAATGTTCTTCGTGCGAGTAATTCTCGAAATGTTGCTGGGCTGCATATTCTCCTAGGTCGACAAGTTCTTCACTCAGGCTACCGACGGTGAAGGGTTGGTTAGATGCAGCTTTTTGAAAGTACGCTTCCGCCCGATGAGGATCGATTGGATGCCTTACTTTGCGGTCATCAAGAATAGACCGAAGTACCTGTAAACGCTGCTCGCGATTACGGGGCCGCACACTTTCCCAATCGACTCCGTGTTTCGCTGCGATGGATTGAAGGACTTCAACCGATTTGTTAGGAGACATACTTCTTAGGGGACTCTTCGATCGGAGGCACTCGAACCCCACTCCTTTAAGCAGTGGAATATTGGATGGAAGAGAATACGTTGGACTTTGGCATTGCAACATGCCGATCAGAACGGCTTCTTGCTAAATTACCATCAAGTTAACTTTTCGCCGCTTCGGTAGAAAGTCAAGTTCACCACCCTTTTGTCGGGAATATCGTCGTTGGCTTGACTTTGGAGTTCTAAATGTCCACTATAAAACTCTCCTTTCTCCCTCCCCTCGAGTCAAGACATGGTGACTATTCCCCTCTTCGCGGAACCGGCCCGAAAGTTGTTGTTCATCTCAACACTCGTGTGGTTCGGTTTGTATACTTTGGCCTTTGATTTAGGAGCCTCGCGTGCAAGCGAAAAGCTGACTGCGGAACAACAGGAATTCTTTGAGACTCGTATTCGTCCCGTGCTCGTGGAGCATTGCTACGAGTGCCACAATAGTACGGAAGAATCCAAATCTGGATTGGCCCTAGATTATCGTGATGGATTGCGAGAGGTCTTGGAGGAAGAAGATGGATTCTACTCCACCGAAAGCACATTGCTGCAAGCCATGCGGCACGAGATCGCGGGCCTGGAGATGCCCGAAGGCGGACCTAGGCTGAGCGATGAAGTGATCGCGGATTTCGACGCATGGCTAAAATCTGGAGCACCCGACCCAAGGGATAATCCTCCCAGTGCTAAAGAGCTTAGCGCGATTACTTCCTGGGAAGCGATGCGCGAAAAGCGAAAGCAATGGTGGAGCTTTCAGCCGATCCTGGCTGTCTCTCCTCCTGAGGTGTCCCAAGGAGAATGGCGAAGTCCGATTGATCGGTTTGTTCTTAAGCGGTTGATGCAGGAGCAGTTGACGCCGAGCAAGAAAGCGGACAAGAAGGTCCTCATACGCAGGCTCTATTACGCTTTGATCGGTTTGCCGCCGGCGGCAGAAGAGGTCGCCGCATACGTCGCCGATGATTCACCCGAGGCCTATGAAAAATTGGTCGAGCGTTTGCTAGAGTCGAAGCACTTTGGCGAACGCTGGGCTCGCCATTGGATGGATTGGGTTCGATATGCTGAGTCCCATGGTAGCGAAGGAGATCCAAGGCTGGTCGGCGCAGAACTTTATCGTGATTACCTAATCAGAGCTTTGAACGAAGATGTGCCCTATGACCAATTGCTGGTCGAACACGTCGCAGGGGATTTACTTCCTCAACCGCGCATCAACGGAGAATTGAATATCAATGAATCGCTAATTGGTACCGCTCATTGGAGGATGGTGTTTCATGGTTTTGCGCCTACCGATGCGTTGGATGAGAAAGTGCGATTTACTGATGATGCGATCAATGCTTTCTCCAAAGCCTTTCTTGGCCTAACGGTCAGTTGTGCACGCTGTCACAATCATAAATTCGACGCGATAAGCCAAGCAAGGCTTTGGAGAAAGCATTGATCGCATCATCAGTAAATCGCACTTTCTCATCCAACGCATCGGTAGGCGCAAAAC
>JBCCEO010000610.1:0-5254 GCA_039030255.1 Planctomycetota bacterium
AATCGGATGATCCGCTAGAACCAGTCGCAGACACAATGCAAAGCCTGCTTGATGGTCACATTCATCTTGATCGACGAATCGCGCAATTGGGACGTTACCCGGCCATTCATGTTCCCATGAGCCTAAGCAGATTACAGCGAAAACTGCTACCACATGAAACTCAAAGTATTGTTGACTCAGCTAGAAAAATCATGGCTACCTACATGCAGCATGAAGAACTAATTCGCATAGGTGGCTATGAGAACGGCACTGATCCAGCACTTGACCAAGCCGTCGCACTGCATACTTCGCTAGAGCAGTTTCTTGCCCAGGAAACGACAAGAAGCATCCCAATGCACGAAACGGTTCGGCTACTGCGATCTATTCTGGGCCAAACACAGATCCTGTAACGCAACCCTCCGAATTGATCGTTCAGGTCGCGAACAATGAGTGAATTTAGATTCCAATTCGAAGCATTACTTCGTACTGCTCAACTAAAACGTGATCATGCTACGCAGGAATTGCGTCAGCTGGAGGTTGCGATGCAACATCTAGCGCTATCGAAAGAACAGCTTGTAGCCAAACGTGACGCGCCACAACTGTTTACTCATCCCGCAGAGTACAGGCGCGCGACGAGTAGAATCATTGACGCTTCTCGAATTGCAGAAATCGAACAATTCCGAACCAATGTACAACGTGAGATCGATGCCACTGAGTTGCAGAGGAAAGAGAAAGCCGCGGCGATTTTGCAGCAACGAAGACTCCTTGCAGGGCGTGAGCAAAGAGTCGAAATGCTGCGAGAACTGAAAGCGCTCAAGAAAAAGCAGTGGCAGAAACGGCAGAGCCAACAAGAACAAGCCCGAATCGACGAACTCGCCGGACTTGTTCGTTTTCGTTGGGTACCTGAGTCAGCGTGAGGTCACCAATTCACTCAGTGCTTCCGTCTTTGCCTTGCCTTCATGGAAATCGAAGGCCCTGAAATAGCGATACTGCTCCTGTTCGGATTGAGTCGCCTGGATTATTTCGACCAAGTACCGACATGCCCTTGGAGATCTCGATCGCCAAATGATGTCGCGTCCAGCTTCGGTATTCCAGTTGTCTCCAACTTTTTCGAGCCAAGCCGCAAAAAAGCTGTCCCATTGCCGGTCCGCCGCGATACCGAGTGCTTCGAGATACCAGCGATCCTTTCCGTCATGCTGCATCGCCAACTCGACCCACAGGTCGGCCGCTTTGGGATCTTGGTGGTGTCGCAGTGCAATTGCGAGTTCTCGACGTACTTGCGGCGACTCATCGCCCTTCATTTCCTCGACCAAAGCGATTAAGTCTGCCCCGTGCTGCCGAGCAAAACGAACACCCATGCACCTAAGATCTGGGTTATCGCTGGAAACTGCAATCTCGACGTACTTACGTACATTGTTGCCAACCAATCCTAGTTGCCAAAGTGCTCGGGCTTTGATGCGGTCGGATTTCGCGTTGAGAGCGAGATTCTCCAAGGCTGGCACAGCCGCCTTGCCCATGCCGGCAATTGCTTGCTGAGCCAAGAAACGGGTCGCTAGATTCGGGCTTTGAAGTGCTTTCACAACGCCTTTTGCAGATTGCAGATCGATCTTATCTACGGCATAACCCTGGTGCCCCTTCGGTACGATCCTGAAGATACGTCCGTGTTGGATGTCCCCCATGCGGTGGCCGCCGACGCCTGGGTCGTACCAATCCGCCACAAATAGTGAACCGTCTGGAGCCGCACAGACATCCACGGGTCGAAACCAAGGGTCGTTGATTCCCTTGATTAGATTTCGAATGCTAGCCTGATACCCTGCCCCTGTTTTCTCTACTGGATAGGCTCGAACAACATTTGGGCCTGGATCAGTATGCAACAACTGGTTCTGAAACGGCTCCGGCAATAGATCCCCTTCGTAAAAGAAGATTCCAGTGGGCGAACCTGCACCGGTTTGAAGAATGTTTGGTACGACGCCAGGATCGTTCAAATGCCAGTGCTGTAGTGGGATGGTGTCCTCAAGACCAATCCGCTGTCCGCGCCAGCTGGCTCCCGTGCGTTCATCACGATAGCCATAGTTGCCAAACTCCATAACGTAATTGATTCGCGTACCACGATTTCCGTCGTCGTCGTTATCCGATTGCCAAAGAGTGCCGAATGAATCGACACAGACCTCCCAGTTGTTTCTGAAGTTCCAACCAAGTGTTTCGAGTTGACTACCGTCCAGATTGCAGCGAAAAACCATTCCCTGCTGATAAGGATTGCGTGAATCGTCGACGCGATTGCCAGCCATATCCACAATGGACTCACCGTTAGGCCCTTTGAGTTGCCGACCTGCGTTTCCAAAGTTGAAATACATTTTGCCGTCGGGTCCGACGCCGAAGGCGTGAATCCCGTGGTCGTGCTGAACGCCGCTGATTCCCGTAAACAGATCTCGCTTCGATTCCGGCTTGAGGTCGCCGTCTTCATCGGTGAACACGATCACTTTGGAACCTGCAGAGACGATGACTTGATTTCCAATCACGCAAACACCGTGCGGCGAATCAATCTCCTTCGACTGGTAGAAAACAGTTTCCTTATCGGCTCTTCCATCGCCATCTGTGTCCTCTAAGACCAGGATACGATCGCCTTCATCACGGGCCTTGTTCTGCCCGTTGCGAAAGTGGCGATAGTTGACCGCTTCGCAGACCCAGACTCGTCCCAGGGCGTCGACATCAATGCTGGTCGGGCTAAGCAATTGTGGCTCATACGCAAACAATTGCACCTCAAGTCCCTCCGCGATTTCAAATCCGGCAATTGCCTTGGTCGGATCGTGAGAAGTATCAATCTCTATTTTTTGCGAAGGCTCTGCACTATTGTTGCCTTCTGGACGCGGCTCACTTTTCCGCAAACTGATTAAATACTCAACCAAATCGCTCAATTGTTGCAAGGACATCGTTTCCTGCAGGTCGCTCGGCATCAGTGATACTGCTTGCTTCTTTAGGCTCGCGACGTCATCCATCGATACTTTGTGATCGACGCCATCCTTGTCGCGAATGGTGACATCGTCATCCGTCTGGTTGATTTTCAGGCCGTTTACAACACGACCGTCAAGGTCAAGCAAAGCGAAATTCTCGTAATTGTGACTGATGGCCGCGTTTGGATTGAGAATAGCGACGTACATATCCTCGCGTGACAGTTTGCTTCCGATTTCGGAAAGATCTGGCCCCACCTCTTTTCCTTCGCCAGCGACTTTGTGGCACTTGTTACAAGTGCCAACTCCAGAAAATACCTGCTTGCCATTTCCGCCATTACCGCGGCGACGAGCTAACTCCTTGACCGGAGGCAACTTCTCCTTTTGCCTCGAAGCCGCGCGCTGCACATGCTTCTCTGCTTCGCTTCGAATATCCTTAGAATCGGAACTGAGCAATCCATCGGTGACAGCGAATTTCAATGCATCGGGGACTTTTTCATCCTGGGCCAATTGCAGAAGGAATCGCTGACCAGGTTCCGTCTTCGCTAAACCAGCAGTGGCACCAATTCTGACCTGCAGCGACAAAGCGTTGTCCAGTGTGGCAGCCTGGAGTATTTTTCGTGCGCGCTCATTATTGAGGTAACCAATGGCGAAGGCTGCAGCGGCTGCTTTTTCGGTATTTTCGTCTTCCAGAATTGATTCTAACGAGGCCCACTGATTTTCTTTGGCAAGCAATCGAGCGGCATCCACAGCTAGATTGTTAAAAGGAGAGGTAGTTAACATGTTGATGAGATTGTCAGTTTGGTCCGGCGCTCCTAGTTGTTGAGCCACCTGCACATAACGCGGCGTACCGACCAAGCGTGTCAAGTGTCTGGACAATGCAGCGGCTTGGGGTGAATCTTTCGCAATCGGCTGCTTGGGAAGCCGAAGCATAGCCTCAACAACAGCGTGATCGGCGGCCGCATTTGGTTCCGCCGGCTTGGCAGCATGGGCATGAAGTGCGTTGACTGCCAGCAAAACAAAAAGAAGTGCGCATTGACAGTGACGAGGAATGTTCATGATCAATCTCTATGAGAGGAGAAATATGACGGGGATTTGCTCTAGAAAGCTGAACTTGCGTGCGACGTTGCGGACGTCGCAATTGTAAATACTACAAATTTGCGTTTGTAATTTCCTCCATTTTTCGTCTTGAGCTTGCTTATCGGCCGAGAAAATAAACTCGATTGGTGGTCAAAACCTGAGTGGAAATCGGATCTTGTGCGTGCATTTTATCAAATCCTCGCTCTGCAGCAGGCCTTGGCACGGCTATTGCTCTTGTTCAGCTTTCAGTGGCGGCAAGACCAAGGCCCGCAGCGGAGCTAGGTGCCACTACTTATTTTCTTGGAACTTAGATGGAACGCAATTCGGCCTACCTCCAGGCCGAAAAAGATAGCTAGCATGGCTATCGCGAACATGGAAGCTCCGTGACCTTAGTGGCGCGTCACCGCAGTAGGTGACATTTAGACATCTGCAGTCGAAGGCCCAGTTTTCACGGTTGAAAGGATCCGCTTGGACGAGCCACCCAAGCGGATCCTTTTTCGTTTCCCAAGGCACTGCTCTCTTGGATTGATGGAATATTCGGAGCAACCTGCCCAGGCCTCTTCTCCGTCGAGACTCTGCAGCTGTTCAACACGAAATCCAAATCAAAATCTTCGCGGGCATCCTACAGTTGGGCGACATGAATTACCCCACTTCCGTAGCATCCTTTCAAGAGTTTGGTAATGTCCACCAGCCTGGAATCCGCGCCATCGCCTTGCACAGAAGCCACTGCATCGTCTAGAAACCTATGCGAGAAATGTCACGCGGCTATCGACGACTACGCCGTGTGCCCTTCTTGCGGCTACTACGCCAAGTTGGGGCACTATGTAGAAATCGACCAAGAGCTTGAGCAAATCGCGGTCTCGAATTCCGAGCCATTTCGGCTTCCCAAATGGAGTTATACGACGATCGCAGGGTCGCTCGCGATTATTGCGGAAGCGATCACTACGACTTTGATGCTTGAAACGAATAGCGTCGATCGACTGATGTGCTCGGTATTGCATTTGGTTGTAGGAATAGCCCTAATGCTTATCGCTCAGATTCGAGCGACTTTTCTTACGATGATGGATGAAATCGATACCACCATCGTAGATTGCATTTGCTTCCCACCTCGGGCATGGGGTGCCATAGCAAAGCGCCTGCCCAAGACGGCTTCGCTCGTGCACATGCTTTGCATCGGATTTCTTGCTACCTTGATGGCACTCTTTGTTATCGGCGGAATCCCCTGGCGAGCACTATTTACCGACGAA
>JBCCEO010000611.1:0-5254 GCA_039030255.1 Planctomycetota bacterium
GCTTGTACTGCCAGCCAATCACCATACAAAGTAATGCAATGCCCAAATTGGTGATTGTCTTCGGATCGCTCTAGTTCCAGTTTTTCGACAAACTCAAAGCCATTTACTTGGCGTTGGAAGATTTGAAGTAAAGTGCCGCCGTTATGTCTGGTGACTAGAGTGTCTTCGTTTATTGCGAACGGTCCGTCGAATGCCCAATTGCTTGCTGGTGGATCTTTGAAAAGAAAAATTGGCATCGCAAAGCCGTTTCGATCGAAGACTTGGATGCTACCTCGTGTTATGTTTGTTCCCTTTTCTTTTCGTCGCGCGGATGCAAAGACTCTGTACTTTTCGACGTATAGGTAATGCCCTAAGAGTGACTCCATTGAGTACTGTGGTTTCTGTTCAGACTTCGGTTCCCAAATTGTTTTCTCGGCCGTGTCTAGCTCAATGAACTGAATCTGCCCAGAGTCATCGTTGTGAAACGGGGCCCCGAGCAGTGCTGTCGATCCTGAGATAGCGACCCCATCAATCCCGCGCGCACCGCCAGGAAGCCGCAGGGGCTGCTCTGCGTCCCAAGCCATACCGTTGTATTCGAATGGAAAAATCAGACGATCCCGAGTAGCTTTGTCAGTCGCGGATACTAGTAGTCGCTCCCCGTCGATTGCGATTTGCCGACCAAATTCCAATTCTGGCATGGGTTCGGGTGGAAGGATGCGTGTTTCGGGCGACCATTTTCCATCATGCCTTCGAAATAACTCGACAGTGCCACATTCTGCCGCGTTGCCCAAGGGGTCACCTGAGAGCCCGACCAATAGCTGATCTCCTTTCAAGGCAAGTGAAGTCATTGCCTTATAGAAAGGGTCTCGGACTGGGATTGATTGTGCCAGCTGCCACTTTCCATTGACCAATTCGTAAACCGCAAGGTCCAGTCGAAAATGGCCCTCGCGCGAATCAACCGTTGATACCGTCGTGGCAATGATATGTTGTTCATCGATGGCGAAGGCTTCTGCAAATTTTCTTGTTAGGTCTTTCTCTTCCAAATGCTGCAGTTCACGCCACTCGCTCTGGCTCGTTTGCTCGTAGACAATCAGTGCGTTGGTTTGGATGTCGCCGGACTGTACGACAATGTATCCTGAACCTATGGCGACCTTGTCAGCAAACCAGCTCCTTGCTTTACCCGCCTGATTCAATTCTTGGCCTAACTGCCACTCTCCATCTACTCTGTCGCAAATATACACGGCCCCTGACGTTTGGAATCGTCCACGAGCTCCGACAACAAGAACGCCATCACGCATCGCGACTGCGCCACCGAAAGTGCGGGAAATCTCTGAATTCTCGGGCGGCAATAGCAATTGCATCTGCTTCCATTCTTCTTCCCCCGTAGCAGCATGTCGCGCACGTTCTAGGACGAATACGGCGCCCGTTTGAGTCGTCTTGCCAAACCAGTTGGGCGCACCAAGAATGGCCATGTTCCCTTCGATCGCGACAGACTGACCGAGCTGTGCATTTTGAGAAGCGCGCCCCTGGAGCAGAAGTTGTTTGGTTTGTTTGTAGATGGGGAGTGGCGAAGAGTCTATGTTAGGTAACCCTGGTCCCGCTCGATCAGAACTATCCAGATCAGGCGAAGCACTGAAGTTGATGGCAATCAAGCTACTAATGCCAACAGTGGAAATTGCCATTAGTAGCATCAGTAGCAGATTCCGACGCTTAACAGCCGATTGAGCGTGTGGCTCAGGATCCACCAGATTCAACGCGTCCTTGCTGGCCAGCCAATGCTCTAGTGCAAGTGAAAGTTCAATCGCGGAATCAAACCGTTCGGAGGCTAGGGGAGCCATCGCTTTCAGGCAAATTGCTTGTAGGCTTGCAGGGACATCCTGGCTCAATTCTTCGGGCGCCGCATGCGACGCAATTTTAGTCAGGATTTCATACGGCCGCCCTGAGAATGGGTGGCGACCACAAAGCAATTCGTACAAGATTACGCCTAGGGCGTAGATGTCTGATTGCGCTCCGATATCTCCGTGACGGCTTTCGACTTGTTCTGGGGACATATAGGCGGGACTGGCAAAACGTGGCCCGAGTGCGTCAAATCGGCTTCAATTTGGCGATCCCTTGCCGCCAGCCCGAAGTCGGTAATGGAGGGCTCTCCCGAAGCGTTTAGCATAACGTTAGAAGGCTTGAGATCCCGGTGCACGACTCCTGATTCATGAGCGACCTGCATGGCTAAGGCTAATTGCTCGATGAGTTTGGCCGCCTCGGCCGGAGCAACTGCACCTTGCTCTATCCTCTGTTTCAACGACCCGCCGTCGAAATAGGCCATTGTTAAGTAGGGTTGGTCGGCTTCTTCGCCAACGTCGAAGATTGGGCACAAGTTTGGATGCTGCACTGTTGCCATTGCCCTGGCCTCTCGATAGAAACGCAAGGTGGCTTCATGTGAATCTTGCGTGTTGAGATTCGGTAGTTTCAATGCAACAAGTCGGTCTAGTCGCTTATCACGCGCAAGGTACACGCGGCCCATACCACCGCTGCCAAGCAACTTCATCAACTTGTAGCGACCAAACTTTCTGGGCAGAATCTCGACATCGTCCTCCAGAGAATCCGTATGCGTTTTGTCTTGAATCGATTGCGCCACCCTGACAGTTTCGTCAGCGTGCCTTGCCGTATCGTGCGGCAAATTGCGGTGAATGGAAACTGGAAGTGAATCATCGGTATCAGCGGACGACTGCTGCCAGTCGGCAAACACGGAATCGACTTTTTCCCGTTGGTCCGTAAAACGGGCGAGGTATTCATCTTGGTCGGGCGAATCGCCGCGAGTGGCACGAAGCTCTAATTCCACTCTGAGTAGTTCTTCGAATAGGCGTTCACGAGCCTTTGCGGGGGCCTCAGCTACCGATTTTGCGATTGATGGATGAGAACCAGCAAGCCAAGCTTCCTCGAAGCGATCGCAAGTTGTATCGACAATTCTAAGTAAAGTGGACTTTTCAGTGGGACTCATCGTGTTTTCGGGAAGCCGGGCAGTTGTCCGTCCTGCTTTCCATGAAATCCAAGTTCAAAGTTTTCTTTCCAAAAAAAATTCCTCTGGAGTCGAGGACGGTTAAGGACTAAGGCCCCCGCCAGGGCAAGCGGGCCGGTTGTCTGATCAAACTGCGCAATGCTTCACCGGTCTAATGGCTATCTGCCAGAAGCTACGACAGGAATTCTGAGGAAAAAACTAGATTTCTCGTCCATCCCAGTAATCTCGAATCCGTTCCAGTTTGCGTAAGACAGATCGCCGAGTACAACCAATGGTCGTTGCAATTTCGTCGTTTGTTAGGCCATCCATTTTCATCAAAGCAACCCTTCTTAGAACGTCGCTATCCAGCGTCTCGATGAGATGCTTCACGTCGTCCATCATTTCCGTCACGAATTCGGGTGTAGGTTCGCGACTGATGGCTTCAGACAGGGTGAGTTCGGCAGGCTGGCCCTCGATCCGGTGCCGCGAACGTTTCTGACTGTTCGCACGTCGCCATTGCGCCCGCAGCTTGCGGGTGGTGATAAGGACTATCAATGCCCAGAGATTCTCGTGACTATGCAAGTTGGGGAAGCGTTGCTGCTGAATTCCTCGGAATAGGCTCCGCAGCGCGCTTGCGGCAGCGTCTTCTTCGTCGTAAAACGTGCTTTGCAGAGCCAGCATTCGGCTGCGCGCAAGGCGGACAACTTGGTGAAAGTAGTGGTTCCACAATGCCTGCTCGCTCTCGGGGTCTTTGGCTCCAACCCCCGCGATCCAATCTGTTATCGGTTCACTCATAAGTGAGATATCTTAGACCTTGAAATACACGATGGCGAGTATCCGCCGTCGGCAATTGTACTGGCTAATCGAATCGTAATGCAGATTTGTAGCCAAATTGCAGGTTTTTCCGTTTTTTCTGTCACCACTCTCTAAATCTGGCCATTGATCTCTCAGGCCACCTAACCGAGGTGGCGGTGCGACAGCATCTGTGTTTCTACCCTTTCCAGATAATAGAACCAATGAAGACAGAAAAAACTTGGATTCAATCAGTTTCAGCCAGGATCTTTTTAGCAATTGTAGTTGCTGCGCTTTTTACACAGCAAAGCCGCGCGGAGTTGCTTGTCAACGTGACCGGTGTGGTGGGCAGTGGCCAAACAAACTGGAATTGGTCAGGAAGCTACGGCATTACACAAGGTCACACGACCGCTGAGCTATATTCGATCAATGGAGATGCGTTTAAATGGACGGCCGTGAATCATTTCAACCATACTCCAAATGTATCGGGGCAGCAGTTGAGTGGTGAGCTGGCGGCTGATGGCAACTACAATAATGCCGAACTGGCGGCGGCTGGGAATGGAACAGTCATCGGAAGTGTCTCTGGAGCTCATAGCATTGACGGAGTCTTTGTTGACAGCGATGGTACGAACGGCGGCGACGACTTCTCTTGGTTCGCTGCGGGAACATTTACTCAAATCGAGACGCTTACGTTCTCAGGTACTTCAACGATCTCAGCTGACATCACGACATTTGGTGAAGGAGCGACGGCAATCGTCAACGAAGGTGATACGTTTACGGTTTCTTCCAACAATGGAATTACGAATTTGTCGATGACGTTTACAGCGATTGCTGCCGTTCCTGAACCAACGAGCACCACTCTGGTTGCGTTGGCACTTGGGGCCTTCGGTTTTCGGCGATCAAGAAATGCGCGAATGCAACGCCACAAAAGACAGGCCTAGGACATGGTCATTGCACGAAAACTCATTGGTTTTTAACTGCAATTTATGGACTTGAAGTCCTTGTTCCTGGTTCAATTACTGTTCACCAGAGAGCTGCGAATAGTACTCGGCTATCGAAGCAGAAATGCTTCCTTAGCCAAATTTTCTTGGGTGCTAGAATTGCAAACCTGAGTCATTGATTTCAAAGTTGAGGATTCGGTTCTCTGCGAAGCTGCCTCGGTGTTTTGCGATGTAAAGTCCACGGCCCATTTGGCCATCGGACAATTGGCGTCCCATCAACAGAACAGTATTCGCGCAAGCGACTAAGTCGCCATTGGATAGCGGTTCAGTGATCAACTGTTCGAGCATCGATTGTCTGGTTGTAACCAACACCACGGCGGCGGCTTCACGATGGTTGTAGGCGTGTTGTTCGACGGCCTTCGAGTTGGCCAAAAAGTTCTCTCGAAAGACTTCGCGGGCCAACCAATCGTGCTCGTGTCGTAGCATGCGGTGGTAGATCAATTCGAGCAAGTCGAGTTGCAGTGATTCGCTGGCGTCGTCCTGAGGTTCA
>JBCCEO010000612.1:0-5252 GCA_039030255.1 Planctomycetota bacterium
CAAAATCGCCAAACTCTAGCGAGGGGAATCCGTAGTAAAACCCATCAGGCGTGTCGTAGAAGAAAACCGGCGAACTCAAATTGCCCGCAAACATGCCTTGCGGAACTCGGTACCAGTGCAAGTGTTTGCGCAGAATGCGTATCTCGAATCCCAGATCGCAAAGTAATTCGTTACTCCACGCACCAGCTGCAACCACCAATCGTTCCGCTCTTACTATTTCGCCTCCGCAAGCAACTTCGACCTTGCCCTCGCGAACCCGCCAACCACTCACCGCCGAATTGAACCGCAACTCGGCTCCAAGATCTTTTGCTCCTTCGCAGAAGCATCGAACGCAATCCTCAACGAGCAAGAATCCTCCATCTGGCTCAAAAACGGCTTCACTGCCGCTGGGCAATAGAAAGTTCGGAAAGCGTTTTCGAAACTCGTTCCTTGAGACGTCCTGCAATTCCAGCTGGTGTTGCTGACAAGCCTCGCGCAGGCCCTTGATGAGAACTCCCTGCGGCGGCCCAATCTCCAGCAGTCCTTGTTCGAAAAGCAACTGCGAGCCCGACAATTCCTCAAGCTCGCGCCATGCAGCGTAGCTGCTGTGCAACAGCGGTACATAACTTGGGTGCTCGAAATAAGCCTTGCGAATAGCGCGCGTCTCGCCGTGCGAGCTGCCTTTCGAGTGGGCGCATGAAAACTGCTCCAGCCCCAAGACGCGCCTGCCTGCCTTAGCAAGGTGGTAGGCAGCGGAGCTTCCAACTCCTCCCAGCCCCAAGACGATCACGTCGTACTGCATTCCGACTCCATTAAACAGGATTCACTGCGAGTATAGAACGATCCAATGCTACCAGCGCCAAGCTCCGGGAGAATAGACCTAGAGTGTCTGCATTTGCGACACAGCCTCCGCTGCTTCCTCAGCATCCGTTGTGTCGCAAACAATTTCTCCATCACGAAGAACGATGTTGCGTTTCGCATTCCGCGCAACTGCCAAGTCGTGGGTAACCAAGATCACAGTTAGATTGCGTTCTTGATTCAACTTTTTGAAAAGCCCGATCACTTCACGACTCGTCTTTGTGTCCAAATTTCCTGTGGGCTCATCACCCATCAGCATATTCGGATTTGTAGAAAGAGCCCGAGCGATAGCCACGCGCTGTTGCTGACCGCCGGAAAGCTGACCTGGATGGTGGTCCATACGATCACCTAGCCCAACAAGCTCCAGCATTTCTTTTGCCGTCTCACGGCGTTTCCGCTGCCCGCCTACCGTTCCGTAGAGCAATGGGAGTTCCACGTTTTCCAACGCCGAAGTTCGAGCCAGCAAGTTGAAATTCTGAAATACGAATCCAATTTGTTGGTTGCGAATTCTCGCCCGCCCATCACGCGACATCGTAACCACTTCGTTTCCATCCAAGCAGTAGCTGCCTGAGCTCGGGCGGTCGAGGCAGCCGAGTGTATTCATCAGAGTGGATTTGCCTGATCCTGAGGGGCCGATCAATGCGACGTATTCACCTTTCTCAATGTTAAGCGTGACGCCGCGAAGTGCATGAACGTCCATTTCGCCCATTCGATATACTTTGGCTACGTCGACCAGTTCAATTAATGCCACCGCGATCTTTCGCTTCAATTGTTAAACTGCGTTTCAACCTTGCCGTCCACAGATTTCGTCGAGACAGATGAAAAAGCATTCCAAAATTCGATCTGTAATGCTCTCATGATAGCTAGAAAATTAAGAGAGACGACACACCAGCTGAAATTACAGATGGCGATCGAAAGAAATGGGTTGCACTATTGCTGTTTAAGAGATTTCGATTTGCATTGCTGAAGAAAGCGAAGGAAGTTTTCTACGAAGGACCCAAAGGCCATTATCGCTATTAGGGATTTGTCGAACCGTTTGCGTCTGTTGATTCGCTGGACGAACCCTCGACTTTTTCGTCGGATTGCTCGGAGTTGGAATCCTGGCTTGCTCCTGAAGGGCGACTTGCGTCTTGCCCTGATTGGGATTTGCCATCATCCTGAGTCCCAGCTTCAGAAGGCTTATCCGAATCAGAAGCATTTTCATCTTCAACTCGCCCAGATGAAGAATTGCTATTTTCGATCTGCAAATCTCCGATGCTAAATGTCGATTTAGCATCGGGGAAACGATTTGTGCTCTGATTGACTTCCGTCTGAACATTATCCAACTGTCCTTCTCTGGATTGTTTCAGTTCTGCAATGATGGACTCGTGATTCTTAACCATGCTTTCGTTGCCAATTTGGCGATAGGCATCGGCAAGATGCTCTCGAATATCAATCCGTTTGGGCGCCAGATTCACGGCGGTTTCAAAAGCAGTTACAGCCCGATCCAAGTCGTTCTGCTTGACGAGGATAACGCCAAAAGTATCAAAGTAGTCTGGGTTCGGTCTCCCCATTTGATTGGTGATGTTAATGGCCTGCATTACATAGCCAAGTGCTTCTTGCTTCTTCTCCGGATGAATTTCATTCAAAACGAATGCCAGATTGTTGCGAGCTTGATGTTCTGCTGGCAAACGTGTGACGACTTGCCGCAAATGCGGTTCCGCTGCCTCCAGATCCCCTTTGACCAAATAGGCTTCTGACAACCAACGATGTGTCAGGGCTGTCGCCGTACCCTTGGCCAGGAGTTTCTCAAGGTTGTTGATCAGTTCTGGAGACGGAGTTGGGCCACTGAAACGAATTAGCTGTGCAATGTCTTCGCCAATCCCTGGATTGGATGGATCTGCGTTAAAGGCCTTGTCGAGCCATCGAAGATTGGATTCTGAAAGGGATTTACTGGCCTTCGACAGGCTCTCTCGGTACCTGACGCGATAGAAATCCGATAGCATGCGTTTGATCTTCGGAGAGTCCGTTCGCTGGAGCCCATCACGCAAAACAGTTTCAGCTTGATCTGTCGCATCGGCATGCGACAAACACTCCGCGTAGGCGATTCTCGCGAAATCATCTTGGGGATCTCTGTTCAGTTCTCCTTGAAAATACTCGGTCGCCTTCTTCAACGACTCATCCATGATAATCATATTGCCGATTTCTTTACTCCAACGCACTACTTGAAGATGAAGTGGTTTAATGCGGTTTGCAGCACCTTGCATCAGACGCACCGCTTTGCTTTTATCAGCAGCTATCTGTCCTTCTGTTCTGCGAAATTTGGCAGTAGCCCAATAGAAATTTGCGGCAACTTGCAAGAATTTCTTCGGCACTAAGTCACCTCGCAGGCCGTTCTCGACGTGGTGCCTTACAAGCGGCAATTGATCTTGCAAATTTTGCTCGCTAAGTTGCATCATCAGTACTTCTGCAACGTAGCAATGAGCAAGGGTATAGCCAGCCGTATCATTGGGTGCGATTTCCATCATCAGCTTTAGGGCTTCATCCTTGTAACCTGCTTCCAACATTTCGTAGGCTACGAAATATTGACTACGTTCCGTGGGCGAAAGCTCTTGGACACGCTTGAAGAGCATACTCGCGTAACGGCTAATCTTAGTCGTTTCAGGGTTTTGCTCCGTTTCACCTTGATCGTCTTTCTCGCTATCCTGCGAAGCATCTTCTTCCGTCTGCTCATCCTGAGCACTCGAATCCTCTGCATCGCCGGCCAGAACTTCGTCTTCCCAATCCGAGACTTCCCGCTCCGCCAAACTCGCATACCACATCGCTAGCCCGTGCCTGGACTGGCCGCCACCAAGCGCAACGAAGCAAACTAGGCAGGTGACACACCAAATCGGAAGTCCCACAACTGCGACTGCTTTCCAATTTCGTGTCAGCATAAAATCGTAAAGAGCCGTCGCTGTAGGGAGCAATAAGCGAGTTGGATCCTTCATTTGACTACAATCGAATAATGGAGTTGAGGATTGAGAAACCCAAGAGTCCTAGAACGAATAGGGGCGTTGAGTTTGGGGTGATTCCTCGCAAAATCTAGTTCAAATTGATCTTAGACATAGAATCGCGATTCCCTGTATTATGGTAGCTAGCCATAATATTTTGAGCCAGCAACCCGCCGCCGAATGGCTGTGTGCCAAATTACATTCAACACCATGCCGGTTTTGACGAAATTGTCGAGGAAATATCATGCAAAAGACCGTAGTATTTGCCCTGGTAACAATTTGCCTTGCTGCATTCTCAAATTCCGTGAATGCACAAACGGGCGACAAGCAAGCCGAAATAAAGAAAGAACAAGAACTCGAGAAGGCGACTTTCGGAGGCGGATGCTTCTGGTGCGTTGAAGCTGTCTTCGAAAACATGGTCGGTGTCAAGGATGTGGTTTCCGGTTACGCCGGAGGAAAACGCCCCAATCCAAACTACAAGCAAGTTTGCACAGGTCGAACGGGACACGCCGAAGTTTGCGAAATCTCCTATGACCCCAAGGAAGTGACCTTCACCGAACTGCTCGAAGTCTTTTGGAAAACCCACGATCCAACGACTTTGAACAAGCAAGGAAATGACGTCGGAACGCAGTACCGTTCCGTAATCTTCTACAACAACGAAGAACAAAAAAATCTTGCCGAGAAGTACAAGAAGAAGCTCGACGATTCAGGTGCTTTCAACAATAAGATCGTCACTGAAATTACCAAAGCTCCCACTTTCTACGTTGCTGAAAAATATCACCAGGATTACTACCGCAACAATCCTAACCAAGGATACTGCGCCTACGTGGTGCGTCCCAAAGTCGAGAAGTTTAAAAAGGCCTTTGCGGACAAGTACATCGAGAAGAAATAAGCCGACGTTTCAAAACCAGAATAACTCTATCGAAGCTCTTGCAAATTTATCCCAGGTCTGCCCAGCTCAAGCCATATTTGGCCAGGTACTTGCGAAGGCGATCGGAATCGTTGCTTGAAGATTTCGATTGCCGAGAGGCTTGATAAAGCTTTCGCCCTGCCTCGGCCAACGATTTTGATTGCCGGCAAACGCCCAGCACCGCAGCCAGTTGCATTCTATCGAAAAGATCTAGACTTGCTATCTTTTCCGGGGGTAAAACCGCCGCAAGATCCTGTTCTGATGGGCGCGTTGTAGCTAAGCAAGCCCAGCTGGCCTGCAACCGACCGATCTCTTCTTGAACGGTCTTACGGTCGATCCGCCCAGCAGGCGCAATCGTTGCCATACGCGTCACGCAAGCGTTTAAATCCCTGAAATTAGCCTGCCACGTCGCTCGATCCGAGAGCGCAAAATCCAAAAACAGCTCGCGTGATTCTTTATTGAACGTCACTACCTGCCCGTCGCTCGCAGCATAATTGCGCAATTCGTAATCCAAGTTCGGCTCTATGTCGGAA
>JBCCEO010000613.1:0-5239 GCA_039030255.1 Planctomycetota bacterium
AATCCGGGCACAGGCAAAACCACCGTCGCTCGGATTATTTCTCGATTGCTTTGTGGGCTAAAGATATTGGAGACCGGTCACACCGTCGAAACGGATCGTTCTGGCTTGGTTGCTCAGTTTGCGGGACAAACTGGTCCAAGGACGAATGAGCGGGTCGACGAGGCCTTGGGCGGTGTGCTTTTCGTGGATGAAGCTTACAGTTTGGTCAGCGAGCGCGGTGAAGATGCTTACGGAGTTGAAGCCGTGCAAACGCTTCTGAAACGTATGGAGGATGATCGCGATCGATTTGTCGTCGTCATCGCCGGTTATCCTCGGCCCATGCGCGAGATGTTAAAGACGAATCCAGGTTTGAACTCACGCTTTCAACGAACCTATCGCTTTCCAGATTATACGGCAAAAGAACTGCTCAAGATCTTCTATGTGTTCTGCAAAAAATATCATTATCGGCTGCCCAACGAGACGCGTATCAAATTGTTGAAGGGCTTCGGCAAGTTGGTCAAGAGCAAGGATGAGACCTTTGGCAACGGAAGGCTGGCCCGGAATCTCTTTGAGGACGCCATTCGAAGGATGTCCACTCGGATCATTGGCCAAACTCCTTTGACTCGGGACCTGCTAACGAAGATCGAGCCTGAAGATATCGAGTTTGCGTCGGTGACTCAGGAATTCTGAAATGCTTCCAAGCCGCAAGCCAAGCAACTACGCGTCCTTTTTATCAACGTATCTGAAACCCATTTCGCCCAAAATGCCGCGATCGGTATTCCACAACGAGGGAGAATTACTCGAATGACTCAATTGCATGCACCAAAGGAAGTGAAGCGATTGACCAAGCGTTCTCGTGAAAAAATGACGAAGAAGCTTTGGATCGCGCTCCAAGCTAGTTGGGATTGGACATGTGACGCTGCTGCTGACCGCGAAAAGGCGTATGTCGTGCGGCCGGAGATTCACAACCCCATAGATGCAACACAGTTAGAAGATTTACGACAAATAGTCGGCCATGCTTTGCCCACCGAGTTTGAACGAGTGCTTTGCAAGTTTGCGAGCAAGGTCTCATTCTCCTGGTCCTTTGACATACGCGCCCGCTCCAAGTCGGGCAGAACGCAGGAAACGATCGTTTCGTCTCCGCCAGAGTGGATTGACGATTGCCTAATGGGCGGTGGTGACCTTTGGGATATCGCGTACATCGAACGCGCTGCGAAGGACGCTAAGGAAAGTGAAGGAATTGCCGAGTGGTTGCAGTTCTCAGAAAATCGATTTGCATTACTGCCCTTCATAGAGGTACCGAACGGCGATGCGATTGCCTTTGATATGAGAGGTGGCGAGCATTACTGTCCCATCGTGTATCTAAGTCATGACGACTACGATCTTTACGACGTGAAGATTGGCGAGAATTTCGTAGACTTCCTCGCGAACTGGTCTTCTGTTGGTTGCGTGGGCCCAGATTTTTATTGCTTCAAACCGTTTTACAAGAAATGGTGCTCAAAACTAATTGGCTCATCGCGAAAGGCGAAAAGCTGGCGCAAGTTTATGGGAATGGAGACGGACGCAAACGCAGCGAATAGTCCTTGATCGGAGGCAGTTACCTAAGCTGCTTTGGCGCTAGGGTGGCTAGCTGAAGTGATCCAGCCGGCGATGTCATCCTTGGAGGGCAATTTACTGCGTCGGAGGATGCGCTTGCCTTCCAAAGTCTGGCAGTATTGCTCGATGGCCTTGGCCAAATCGAAGGCGTTCGACGCCGCTAACGACTTCTGATCACGGCAGCCAACAGCGACGAGCAATTGAGCCTTGTAACCGCAGAGTGCCGGTACGTCGCAGACGAGTCGAGCTTGATCTTGCCATTCGACCAACGTCTCCGGTGTAATCCAACGCGTATTCAGCTGCTTGGCCATTTCGTTGGGAGAGCCATTCAGGAATTCGGCTACTGTATGAATTCCGATCTTTTGGAACCGTTTGACGGTTTTGGGGCCGATCGAAGGGGCGTCAACAAGATCATCGGTAAGGTTTAGTGTCGCTTCTTTTTCAGGACTTTGCGTCGGTATTGTTGCCGGAGCGCTTGTTGAGGCGGCGGGTGGCTTCTCAGTTTTTGGTTTGGCAGGAGCAGGCTGCGTAGCCGCGGTATTGGCGGCGATAATTGCCTCGCGTTCCTTTTCACGCTCGGCGCGGACAACTTTGCTCTCACGTGGCAGGTTCTTGACTAGCTTGCCAGTCGATTCGAACTCGCGGAATATCTGCTTGACCGCGAGCTTCTCGTTTGTGTCGGCGATTTTACGAACGATCCACGCCAAGGGCATGTCGATGGTGGCGAGAAACGTTGTGAGGCTGAGTGATACTTCGGGCATGGCGGAAGTCGTTTCATTGGCCAGCCGGCCAAGAATTTGGCTCCAGCCGCCGACGGCGATCGCGAACATCTCGGCCAGGATCTCTCGCGATTCGTCGTTTAGGCCTTCGGGCGGATTCTTGCAGCCCTTTTTCAGATCGTAGATGTCGATGAGGCGATCGTAGTGCTGGTGCGAGGCAGTCGCTGCGGCTTTGACCGCTTGGGAGAGCCATTCGGGAGAATCGTTGACTAGCGTGAAATTCCAACTGCGTTCTTTGGCAAGTTTGAAGATCTCGTCGTAGGACTTGCAGACACTCCACTCCATCGGCCGGTGTACGACGGATTCTTTGTCGCTTGAGCCGGTGTGGAGAGGCATGATGGGATCGGTGAAGTAGTGGCTGAGGACGCCGCAAGCGAAGGCTGCCGTTTTCCACTTGCCTTCGTTTAATGCCTTTACGGCTCGTTGCCACCAATCTTCACAGGCGTTAATGGCGCCGCCCCAACAGTTGTCGCCTACGTGCAGCACATGGTTTCTAAAGTCCTTGAAGGAGCTGTCTGGAGCTTTGGCGCCGACCAAGTATTCGTCATGATACTTGAGTAGCAATTGTCCCAGCTGCTGCCCCTGCGGCGACTGAATTCGAGAAAGTGCGTCAATTGCAAAGTAATGATGGGTGCTCCGGCAGTGCGCAGCGCGTAGAATGGTGAGCAATCGCGACACGAATAATCTCCGAGCCTTGGATGGACTTGAAAGACAGAATGAGTTCGAAAGTTAGACAAATCTAAGCGGACAAGAATCGGGAGATTAGCGAAAGCTGATGAAGCTTTCCACGTTGATTTTATCGCTGTCGCAATCGATTGCCGACGTTAATACCACACTTTGATTTCTAGGATGAAAGACTGAAGGCATGAATGAACAAGCTCCAGCGGCAGAGGGCAATCCGGAATTCATGCCGTTCATTCGCGGCGCAGTCGGAGCATTCGTCGGTGCCGGACTTGGCATCGCGTTATTTAACTTGGCCTACCAGTTTGGCATTATGATGCTGGGAGTGCCTGGTGCTGCCGTAGGGCTGCTCTGCGGCATGCTCTCCGGACGCAAGTCGATCTTGCTTGGCGTGCTAAGCGGTGTCGTTGCCTTTTTTACTAATGCTTACATTTCCTATTCGGTGCTTATCCAGCCCTACGATTTCTTCCAATTCGTGCTGCATCTGCACGAGTTTCGGACTTCTGCGTTGATGGTTATCGTCGGTACGCTCTTCGGTTTCTGGTTCGGAATTGGTCGCAATAAGTAGCTGTGAGGAGCGAGGAACGCGTGGAGGGTGGTATTCCGTTCCTCGCTTAGGCTGAGGGTTGTTATTGGAGCCTCGCTTACGCTTGCGGTGGGTTAATGCTAGCGGACTGCACGCGAAACTAGCCTTTTCATAGGCGCTTTCCAGTCGATATACGTAATCCAAGCACGTAGGCTTCACAGCGGTGAAGTCTGGGTCCCTGTATGATTCCCAGGCCCGGAATCGATTCAACGGGATGAATCGGTTGGGAACTTGCAATCAAGAATCATAGACCAAGTTACCTGAGTGAGAACACGGATGCTTTCGCGCAATCGTTGCTGGATGCAAAGCTTAGTTATACTGCTGATCGTTGCCACGTTCGTAGAGTCGGGTGAAGCCCAGACGTCGAAAACCGCGCAGCGGCGCAACACGCGACGGACGACTACACAGCAATCCAATCGCCAGGCTGCCGCTGTTTCACAAGACCTGTTAAAAATCTACGAGAGCACGAAGAAAGCTGCGACTGAAGAGCGAGTCTCAGCAATCATTGCAGCCTGTAAACGCATTTACCTATCCAAATCGCGTTCGCAGACGGATCGCGACTACGCAAGAAGCCTGCTTGGTTGGGGGCTGAATCGCCGTGGCGAACTGCGTAACGATCGAGCGGCAAAGTATGTCGCCCAAGGCGGTGAGGCAAAAGCGGAGCAGTTGGATCGCTTGGCGGCTGAAGATTTTCGCCAAGCCATTGAGTACGATTCTAAGAACTGGAGAACCCATCATAATTACGCAATTTCGTTGGCGATGAACGGCGAGTACCAAAGTGCAATTGACGAACTGAGTGTGGCAATCGATCTCCAGCCCGAGTACGCGAACTCTCACTTCAATCGTGGCGAACTCTATTTTGAATTGGGCGACTATGAATCTGCAGTTGGCAACTATACGCAAGCCATCGAGCTGAATGACAAAGATCCTCAATTCTTCAATAGTCGCGGACACAGCCGATTTATGCTGGAAGAATACGACGAAGCCCTGAACGATTACGTCAAGGCAACGGAACTTGCCGGAAATGATTCGATTTTCCACACGGACTTAGCCGACGCGTACCAGTTTCTAGGCCAGTGGGAGGCAGCGGCTGAAGGTTATCAGCAAGCAGTTGCGTCGAACAGTAAGAACTCAAGAGCGTATCAAAACGCAGCTTGGCTCATGGCGACATGTCCTGAGAAATCAGTCCGCAATGCGTCTTTGGCACTAGCGGCCGCCAAGAAAGCTATTGAGCTCAGTGATCGCAATGCTCGCACGCTGGATACGCTTGCCGCCGCATTGGCCGCCTCCGGTAAACAACTGGAAGCAGCAAAAATTCAATCGCAGGCAGTGGATATGTCGATGGACGATGATGAGAAAGAAGAACTCACCGATCGACTCCGACTCTATCAGCGCGGATCGATTTATCGCCAGCCGCAACCCGCGAAAACGATCGCGAAGCGCGATATCGATCAGTATCGAGTGGCTGGTGATGAAAGCGAAATCAACCGCTAGATCAGCCGGAGCGCCGCAAGGCTTTTCGTTTCGGCAGAGCGCCTGAGAAGCGAGAAGCATTAGGTTTGTAAAATCTACTCTAAAGACGGATGAAGCTGGTCCCAGGTGATTTAGTCATTTGTGG
>JBCCEO010000614.1:0-5237 GCA_039030255.1 Planctomycetota bacterium
ACGACTTCCGCTACATAAGATCTGGATGTCCTGACGAATTCGGTATGAAAGAAAAACCATGCATTCACCCATTTCAAGACGTTCAGCTCTGCGTGCAGCGGGCGTAGCGTTGTCGTTGCCACTGTTGGATGCTATGCATCCAGCTATTGGGCGCGAACCGGCCGAGCAACCTAGACGCATGGTGTTGATTTGCAATGCGCTCGGTCTTTATCCTCAGTCACTTTACCCTAAAACGCCCGGACCTCATTACGAAAACACCGAGTACCTCGACCTGCTCAAGGAACACCGCAAAGACTTCACGCTGTTTTCCGGCCTGTCTCATCCAGACCAAAACGGGAAGGAGCCTCACGACACTGAGATGACTTTTTTGACGGCGGCGATCAATCCAGGACTTGCCGGTTTCAAAAACTCCATCTCATTAGATCAGATGGTTGCAATGCATCTCGGCCACACCACGAGATTTCCTTCGATCATACTCGGGAGTAACACACGGGAGAGTCAGTCTTTCAATAGCAATGGTGTCATGCTACCCGCTGACAATCGCCCGTCGCAGGTGTTTGCAAAGTTATTCTTGGCGGGCAGTCCTCAAGAACAGCAGCGGCAAAGACAAAGGATCGGGGAAGGACGCAGCATTCTGGATGCCGTTGGCGATCAGATAAACGCGCTCAATGGACGGGTGAGTGGCGGGGATCGAAAGCAACTGGATGAGTATTTTGATGCCATCCGAGCCGCCGAAAAGGAAATGGCTGCTACTGATGCCTGGCTGGATCGCCCGAAGCCAAAGGTGGACGCAAGTATTCCGGAGGACATACTGGATCCATCCGAATTGCTCGGCAAAATTCGCGGGCTGATGAATCTAATCCCGCTGATGCTACAAACCGATTCAACTCGCGTGGTTAGCCTAATGATTCAGGCTGACCATGGCGTGCCAAACATGGCTGGCGTCCAGGGGGAGCACCACCCGCTCTCCCATCACGGACAAGACCCTTCCAAAATCGCCCAGCTGAAAATTATTGAATCAGGGATCCTCTCGGTATTCTCGGATTTGCTGACACAACTTGGACAAAAATCGGAGCATGGGGAACGGCTTCTGGATGACACGTCCGTTCTTTTTGGCAGCAATCTGGGCAATGCAAACGCTCATGACCCGACTAATCTCCCGATCATTCTTGCTGGAGGCGGCTACGAACACGGTCGCTACATTGCACACAATGCCGACCGAAATACACCGCTTTGCAATCTATTTGTGACTCTGCTGCAACGCATGGGCGTTGAAACCGACAACTTTGCGACTAGTACCGGTGCGTTGACCGTAGCCTAGATACCCTCAGAGAGTCGGACTATGGGAAGTGGATGCGGGCACGGCAACGTCGTGACAGTCCAACACATTCGCGATTGAATGGGTTTGCCGAGCATTCATCCACGACGAAGTACCTAGGCCGCAGACGCTGAGATAGTCGAAGGATTCGAGTATCACCCAGCGGTGGACACGGAAGAACGAACCCGAAGACCTCGAACTTCGTCATAATGCAAGTTGAGTTTGCTTTCCATTCCTAGAGCAGTCGGTACAGCTAAGTGTCCACCCTAGATGAAAATCCGTTTCCGCTGGCTTCCTTCGTCGAAGGTCTTTTAGGGGAAGCCATTGCACATGTGCCTGCGTGGAAAGAGCCGTCGGTACAGGACGAGAGTCATACATTGGAATTGCTTGAAAAAGCTCATCAGGTTGCTTCTGAGTCTTCAGCCCATGTCGCGCCTGCCATAGATCCATCCAGTGCTTTATGGGCAGCGCGGCTTACACATTGGCTCTGTTGGCAAGTGCTATGTCCGGGTGAATCAAGCCGGCAATTGCCCGCAACACTTGCGAAACCTCCCTCGACTGAGAGTCCGGGCACGCATTTTGCCGTCGATTTATGCCTTCGGTTTGCACCGAGTATCGAACAACAGATTTCTAGGACGGATGGCATCGACGGAATGGAGGCAGTGCTAGCTCGCTTGTTGGAACCATGGCCTTTGTCCGCCTTGGGGACAAAGATTCAAGTATCCGCACAGTCGCTGCGGGTTATCTTAGAAGATGGCTGTTTAAGGGCTTGCTATCGAGATCGCTTTATCGAACGTGGGGCGAATAGATGGCCCACAGAAGATCCATCGTTGCGTGAGAAGATATCTCGGTTGGTCCGGGAAACAGTCGGCGAGCACCCTGAGCTGATTCCCACCCCGTTGCACGACTTTTTCAACCCGGAGGAATAAATTGACTGAGGTAGATTGGCTATCCACAGCACGACAATTGCGGGCCGATTGTCTCGACCCAATCAAGCAAGTGTTGGTGGGGAAAGATGAAATCATAGAAGTACTTGGTGTCGGATTGGTCGCGGGTGAGAATGTTTTCTTGCTTGGACCGCCGGGCACCGCCAAGAGCGCATTGGTGCACGAGCTTGCATGTAGACTGAATGGCCAAAGCTTTGACTATTTACTCACGCGATTTACCGAACCAAGCGAACTGTTCGGCCCGTTTGACCTGCGCAAGTTGCGAGACGGTGACCTCGTCACAAATACCGAAGGCATGTTGCCAGAGGCAGATTTCGTTTTCCTAGATGAAATCATGAATGCCAACAGTGCTGTTCTCAATTCCTTGCTGCTGGCTTTGAACGAAAAAGTTTTTAGAAGGGGGCGTGAGAGTCTATCAATCCCAATGTTGCTGACAATTGGTGCGAGCAACAGGTTGCCGGAAGACAGTGCTTTAACAGCTCTCTACGATCGATTTCTACTTCGTGTCCTTTGTGAAAACGTGTCAGAAGACCTGCTCGGTGAAGTTCTCGATGCTGGCTGGCGACGTGAACAGCGAGAGGCCATTCCGACGATGCTGGATGTCGAAGCTGTTCGCTTGCTGCAAAACGCAGTCACGCAAATCGATCTGACCAGAATACGCCGAGCCTATCTCGCGTTGGTTGGCCGACTCCGGGAGGCAGGACTCCCCATTAGTGACCGTCGAGCAGTACGACTGCAACGTGCCATCGCGGCAAGCGCGGTGATCTGTGGGCGAACCGAGGCACAGGTTTCTGATTTATGGATACTGCGATACATATGGGAGTCACCTGCTCAGAAAGAAACCATTTGCGCCCATGTGGATGACATCCTCAATGAACATCAAGAGGAATCCGATAGTGGAGCGGTGCATCCACTTTCCGATCCTCAGAAAGGTCCGGATCCTGAGCAATTGCAGGCTGCTTTGGAGACGCTGGACCAAGAGTTGCAAAACGGGGACAAGTCGGCTTTGGCCGTGGCAGATACGCTTGCTCTGCTGGCGAGCAGAATCGAGTGGGTACCTAACGAAGAGGCGCGAGAGCAGTTGAGGAATCAAGTCACGGCCATGCGAGATTCGCTCCAGCAAGGTTCGCCCCAGTGAATCGAGAGCTCCAACACGATACCGCCATTATCTGCGTCGCCCGCGGAAGCTCCATGGATTTTTTGCGATTGTTCGCAGACACAAATGCTGAACTCGCAGAATCAGAGAACATGATTTGGATTCGAATCAATGCATCGGCCGATTGGCATCTGATAGAGAAGTCGCCTGGCAAGCATTACTTTTTAGTCGACGGTAACAAATTGCTGCGTTGTGGGAAGACGGTCGTTGAAGCAAAATTACCCGAGCTTGATTGGCAACCCTTGCGTCAGAATCTCCGATATGATTTCCCGGTCGCTGCAATGGCGGGTTCAAAAGGGTATGTCGTACCGTTTCATCTTGAGCTGGAAAGGATCGATGGTCTGGAGTGTTCCGCGAACGCAGGGCTTTACGAACTCTCAACGCTTGGAGACTGGTTGGCAAGTGCTCCAGAAGTGCGTATCCGGACGTTGAGCTACTGTTTGTTAAGCCATAGAAACGAAGAATCTGAGGAATGCAAAAAGGCATTGGTAATCGGTGAGCCCTTGCCTTCCGTAGATTGTCTATTGCTGCGGCGATGTGAACGAATCCTTCTGCCACTTGGGTTTCACTGGAAACCAGCAATCGAAGCCGAACTGATTCAAGCTGCTTTCCAAGTGCCCGAAGACAGCCTGCTATTCTGGCGGTCGTCTCAGGAATGGAGCTTTCTCCGTGAGGAATTAATTCGACCGCTGAGCCGCGGAAGCTTTCGTTGCCTTGAACAAACTCTGCTAGAGAGATAATTCGACACATGTCCGGCGCAAATATGGGCCCACCGAACTACTTAGTAACGCCATGCCTGGAACTGTGGCATCTGGCAGACGCCGGCGAAGTCTTCGTATTCACGAGCGAGACGCGTACAGTCTGCTTCACAAAACAATTGGCAGACGTCTTCCAGGCTTATAGCACGACACAAAGCAGCTTGCCTCCCCTAACTACAGTGCTCATCGTGCTCTCTGCATTACAAAGTGCAACGTCAGAAGAAATGCTGCGTGGCGAAGTACAGATGCTTTACGACGCATCCAATCCGCCAAATGGAAAGGATGCGATAGGAACGCCGTCTGAGGTTTGGGATTGGTTGTTCAGCCTACGCGCTGCGAGCGAAGAGTTGGGCTCCGGTCACATCGCACAGGCAAATCTGATTGCAGCACTCTTTTCCAAGCTTCCCACAACGCTGTTCGAAGCGGAGCTACAAGAGATTATCGATTCCATTGGATGGCTAAGAGTGCATCCGAACGAGAGATACAGCTTGTCGTGGGAGCAAGACGATCCGAATCGTTGCATGTTGGCTTGGAAAAGTTTGCTGTATCTTGCTCGCACTTTCGCCACGCGCGAGTCTCTTGAGCTTCAGATACGAACGGGACTGACACAAGTTCCAAGTCTGGAAGATTCAATCCCGATTGAAGCGCCGGAAAGTATCGCACAGTTGATCGAACAGATTGAGGAGGACGAGGAAGTTGGCAGCGTTGCCCGAATGTCTCGACTCGCATCGTCGCTGCTGACAATTCCGCGGCAGCCAAGTGAACCGGATGCCCTGCCCTCAGGCGGTGTGAGCGATATCACCAATCGCGGCCATCCGGAACGTTTGCTAACGACCGAACTGGCAGCTGAGCCCATGTTGTTGCTGGCACGCATTGCGACCGGCCAAGCCCTTTATATGCGTCGAGAACAACCACCCATTTCGACACGCAGCGTGCGTCCTGTGCTGATCGAAAATAGCATCCGCACCTGGGGATCGACTCGAGTACGTTGCCTTGCCGCAGCATTGGCAGTGGCATTGGTTGAGGAGCGATTCGGGGAATGCGAGCCACGTTTCTGG
>JBCCEO010000615.1:0-5226 GCA_039030255.1 Planctomycetota bacterium
CACAATCGCTGGAGTGCAGGCTTTAGCCGCCTGCAGAATCGCTTAAAGTCTTAACTACGTCCGCTACCAGTTTCTTGAGCCGCTGGCCGTGCAGCAAGAAGCCCGGCCGCTTTAAGCCTCGCGGCTCCGGGCAGTCAAGACTTGAGGGCGCAGCTTTCGAGGGAGATTCGGCAAGCGGCTAAAGCCTGCACTCCAGCGATCGTGCAGTCAAACTACGGCAAGAAATAGTCGGGATAACGCCAGCTCTCAATACGTTTTTTGCTCGGCGAACCATCCACAAAGGAGGCCTCGACTTCGGATTTCAGCTTGGCTAGATTCTTAGCGTTCAGCAGTGGATCTGAAGTCCGTTCACGCCAATCCTGAAGAACACGCTGCAAGCGCTTTAGCTCAACAGCATGAGACGGATCGTCGACGAGACTCTTGAACTCAAACGGATCTTTCTGCAAATCATACAACTCATACTCGGGCGGCTTCTCCATTCGCCGATAAGCTTGACGGACTTCCAGCGGAGCTGTATCAATCGTCTTCGCCAGCTCAGGGAAAAAGCGGTTCATGGTGAAAGCGTAACCAGGATTCACTTCCCCTGGCAACAGATTTTGAATCAGCTTGTAGCGCGCATCGCGTACGGTACGCTGCGGATAAAAATTGTGTGGCGAGTGCAAATGATACTCGGTGAACAAATACTCGCGCCACGACACCTCACCAGGCTGAAACAATGGCTTAAGCGATCGTCCCGGCAGTCCATCTACTATTTGGGCACCGCAAACTTCAAGCAGAGTTGGGAATAGATCCAACGTCGACACAAGTTCCTTTCGTACTAGCGGCTTGCAATGCTGTGGCCAGTAAGCGATCAATGGAATACGAACACCACCCTCATAACTCGTCCGCTTGCCACGCAACAAATCTGCGCCGTGATCGCCAAAGTAAACGACCAGCGTGTTGTCAGCTTTTCCAGTGCGTTCCAAGGCAGCCAGCAAGTCTGCAACCAAGCTATCTAGTCGACTCATGCAGTTCAGGTGATCTGCTGTGTTATCACATAGCTGAGGTGAATCAATTCCAAAGTAGGGTAGGGGAGTCACATCGGAACCAACCAACGGCTTTGCTGGCAGGCCCGCGATTTTGGGAATCCAAGGACGATGTGCATCGGGATAATTCACGCTTAGGAAGAATGGCTCTTCACCAGCGGTGAAAAACTCCTCCGCTTTACGGGCGTAGCTATTCAAATTATTGCGTGCGAAGTTTGCAGAACTAACCTCGTGCATATCGAACGGAAATGCGGACTTGGGATTGATGTGCAACTTGCCGATCAGCCCAGTCCTGTAACCGGAATCTTTGAGGCTGCGGATGATATTGGGCGTATCCTCCAGGTACATTTGGCATTTCCACGTTGCCAAGCCGATTTGGCCGTTTTGATGGGGAAACAAACCAGTCATGAATGCAGCCCGCGATTGACTGCAACCAGCCTGAGGAACATAGGCATTTTCAAACCGCACCCCTTTTTCTGCGAGTCGATCGAGCGTCGGGGTCTGCACGTAGGCTTGACCATAGCAACCCAGCTCAGGGCCATTATCCTCAGACACAATCAGCAGCACATTGGGCCGTACCTCAGGTCGAGAATCGCCATTGGCCATCAGTGGAAAGCAGACCAAGTAGCCAACTAAGAAGAGGCCTGCTTTCAATAAAGCGGCACAACTGACTTTCGCCAAGGGTTGTTGCGAACAGAACAAAACGTGTCTCGCTTGGAATTAGTTTTTGGGCTTAAACTGCGGATTGGGTTGCATTGGATCTGCGCCAACTTCTTCCCGCCACGCGTTGAGCAGTTTTACCAACTGTGAGCGTTTCTGCGGTTCATCTCGGGCCAGATCGTTTTGCTCTCCAATATCGTTGACCAAGTCAAACAAACTCTGCTCGCCCGACTCAAGATTCTCGATCAATTTCCAGTCGCCAGCACGTACTACACTTGCCGGAAAACTTTGCGGATGCTGATTGTAGTGCGGATAGTGCCAGAACAACGCTTCTCGTTCCAGCTCGCCTTGCCCAGTCAAAACCGGCATTAAGTCGACGCCATCCAAATGCTGATAGGGCTGGGCTGGCTGTCCAATGGCGGACAGAATCGTCGGATAAACATCGGTGCTAATGATCGGTGTCTCGCACACGGCACCTTGCTGAATCTTTCCAGGCATCGAAATCACATATGGCACACGCAGTCCGCCTTCGAAATTGGAGCCTTTGTTGGCGCGTAGAGGACTGTTGTAGGTAGCTTTTGCGAAGCCTCCATTGTCGCTAGTGAATACGATCAGTGTGTTTTCTTCGATCTGCAATTCGCGCAGGGAATTCACGACTCGGCCTACGCTATCATCGATACTTTCCACCATCGCAGCATAGGCTGGTTTTCCCTGCTGTTGCTCCTGCGGAAACTGCTCGTACTTTTTCATCACCTCGGGCTTAGCCTGCAGCGGAGTGTGTACTGCGTAGTGGCTGAGCATTAAGAAGAAAGGTTTATCATGCGAAGCACGTATGAATGCCTCCGCCTCTTCGGCCAAGCGATCCGGAAGATAATCACCAGGCTTTCCGGCAAGCGGAGAAGACTTGATCAGCTTTTTGCCGGTAGTCGGAATCTTCCAACTTCCCTCAAAGGGATAAAAATAGCTCCCTGGTGCACCGTAATCGCGACCTGCAACATTCAGGTCGAATCCTTGATGCTCCGGATAGTAATAAGTTTCCGTGCCCAAATGCCACTTGCCCATGAATGCCGTCGCATAACCCGCTTCGCGCAAAGTTTCCGCAATAGTCACTTCTTCCAGCGGCAAATTCGATACGTATCGGCCCTCCCGCATTCGATTCTTCTGCGCGTTCCAACGTCCCGAAGGTAACCACTGCGTCAGCAGCAGCCGAGCCGGATATTTGCCGGTCAAAATGGCAGCCCGAGTTGGCGAGCAAACGTTGCAGGCAGCATAACCATTCGTGAACCTCGTTCCGCGTTCGGCAAGTTGGTCAATGTGCGGCGTCTGATAGTACTTGCTGCCATTGCAACCAATATCACGCCAGCCTAGATCATCGATCAAAATCAAGACGACATTCGGCTTCTTCGCTTGCCGCCTGAGTTCCGTGGCCTGGGCGGTCATTCCAAGTAGATTCGTAATCCCTGTTATTGCAAGAACGGCGAGTTTAACGAACCGACGGACGAAGATTAGGTTGGGGGCATCACACCACATATTTAATTGTTGCCTCGGATCACTTGTCCACTTTCCTTGTTTGTCCACGAATACTCCTGAGGATCAAATTCGAAATCCTTCTTCGACTTGGCTTCTGCAGCCCAGGACTTCGGTAGGAATTCCGAAAGACGTTTTACCTCTGAAGCCGCAGTGTTTTCGCCAGCCAAGTTGTGCCATTCTAATGGATCGGTCTGGTGATCGTAAAATTCTTCGCTTCCATCGGCATAACGAATGTAGCGATAACGATTGGATCGCACTGCGGCATTCCCTCGTTTGAATTCGATCACTACCGGCTTATCCCACTCCTGCAGCGGATTGCGCAGTAGAGGCTGCAAGTTGCGCCCGTCAAAATTCGGTAGTTCCTGTTCGGCATCAGCATTTTTGCTCTCTTCGCATAGTGCAACAAGCGTCGGATAAATATCCAATAGACTCACAGCGGCTTTACAGACTTGACCGCGGGAGCAAGAAGAATCTTTAACGATAAAAGGCACCCGCGTCGCTTCTTCCCAAAGAGTCGACTTGTGCCAATGGTTTTTTTCACCTAGGTGCCACCCATGGTCGGACCAAAATACGACGATAGTGTGGTCGGCGAGTCCCGAATCTTCGAGGGCTGTCAGCACGCGACCAATCTGATAGTCCGCGAACGTGATACTAGCCAAGTAGGCTTGTATCGCGCGGCGATAGCTCTTCGCAGTTCGAATCTTCTCTAAGTCTCCGCGTCTCGCTTCCGCAAACTGAAGTCCCGCTTTGGGAATATCCTCCAAATCGTTTTCGAGCACCTGAGGCAGGACGACTTGATCAAGAGGGTACTGCTGGAAGAATTCTTTTGGAACGTACCAAGGCAAATGCGGACGAAAGATACCGCAAGCTAGGAAGAATGGCTTGGCGCCACTTACTTGCGCCTTATCGAGCTGCCTTGCTTTGAGAAACTCGACCGCGTACCCGGCAGAAATTGCGTCATCGTATTTGTCATCAGTGTTTGGCAGCCAGCCCCAGTCGTTTTCATGTCCAAGTCTAGGAACTTGGCTAAAAGGAAATCCCTCTGGATTGCCTGAAACTTTAGACCAAGGATAATTGAGCTTGTTACTTCTAAACCAAGGGTCGACACGAAAAGTTAAACGCAGAAAGTCATCCCATTGCACCGGCGGATTATTGCCAGCGGTGTGATGAAAGATCTTTCCTGCCCCAGCTACCTCGTACCCTTGAGACTTAAAATATAGGGGCATGGTAAGCAGATTTGGGTAGTTGGGCATCCACCAATGTTTGTTGTCGTAGAGTCCGGTCTTGGACGCTCGTAGGCCACTAAGGATCGCTGCTCGCGAAGGGGCGCATTTCGGTGACGGGCAGTGAGCGTTCGAAAACAGAATTCCGGACTGGGCAAGCCGATCGATATTCGGCGTGTGCACGACGCCTTCGTAGCCGCCCATGCAGCCGACCCAGTCCTTCATGTCGTCGACTGCCAGAAAAAGGACATTCTTATGTCCTGCCGTCAGAGAGCTCGGATCGCCACCATGTACTGTTGTTTCACTGCAGACACTCGCCAACGCAATAGGGAACAAGCCTAATAGAACGATTGGTTGAATGGGAGCATGCATAGGCGTCGCGGTGGGCTAGGTCTTGCTTGGGCAAAACACCTACAATACCACAGCGAACGTCGAATATGGGCGCAAGGCATCGATACTAATGCTTCGCAGGCAAACGCTACCGCCATGGATCGAATCGTTTGACGGCAGTGGGAAAGAGTTTTTCGTTGCTTCAAGTGGCAGCGGCGACTTTCGAAGCTGCCCGCTCGTCGGTTTCTTTATCGAGATAATCAGCCAGCATAGCGTTCGGAATGGGCCGGCTGAAAAGGTAGCCCTGCATCTGCGAATATCCTTCCAGCTTTACCAACTCCTTGTGCTCGTCGGTTTCAACCCCTTCTGCCGTAGTTTCGATCCCCAAACTCTTTCCTAGTCCAGCGACTGCCTTAAGGATCAATCGATCCTCTTCCGACTGTAAAGCGTCAGACACG
>JBCCEO010000616.1:0-5218 GCA_039030255.1 Planctomycetota bacterium
AATATCAACAACAACACAATAAAGGACCATCAGCGTCATTAACGCTAGCAGCCACCGCCATATGACACCCCTAACATGATTATCGACCTTTTTCATCGTGAGAATCTAAGCTGGCGGCTGAAGCAAAAACTCCAACCTTTAGGTGCAGTACCAGCCAGTGGGTTGGGCGCAGCCATCGTGATGGACGAAGGCCTGCTAATTGCAGGAGCTCCAGGGACCAATGTTGCAGGTCCCGAATCCGGAGCCGTTTACATATTCGAGCTTCAAGGCGGCGTTTGGAAACAGACAAATAGGATTTCCGCATCAGACTCCCACACTCGCCTACAGTTCGGTAATCAGCTGTCTCTATCGGGCAACCGCTTGGCTGTTGGTTGTGCCAACAACAACACTTTTGGAAAAAAAGCAGGAGCGGTTTATATGTTTGAGCAGTTGGCCAACGGAGAATGGCAGCAGCGAAACGAACCTCTATACGCCATTGATGCTAGGGAAGATTCGCATTTTGGAACCAGCGTTTGCCTTTCCGGAGACAGATTGCTGGTAGGAGCAGACAACACTTCTTTTCGAGGAGGCGAATCAGGTTCCGCTTATCTCTACTTTCATGATGGTACCGACTGGCAGCACTCGCAAAAACTTGAACCAAAATCCAACGCCTCAACCTACAAACAGCACTTTGGTAGAACCGTGGCGGTACACGAAGACAGACTATATATCGCTGCCCCAAGTGAATACAGAAATTCCGGAGCAGTTTACGTATTTGATGCCGAAGATGAATAGCAATCCCACACTAATGCTACACCTATCGCGAAAGCCTTTTCAATACTGCCATCTCTCTGGGAAGTGAGAAGACAGTCGGCTCGCGGCGCAAGTTATTCCAATTCAGCTTGCCAATTAAATCTGCGGCACTTGCGGGCTCACAGTTGTCCAAGATTCCAATCGAATGTGCCAAATAACCCACAACGGCTTCCGCGCGAATTCCGGACTCACGGAAAAACGACAAGCGGGTGTCGCCATGCCGCTTCGCCAAACGCCGGCCATCTTCGCCTAGAATCAACGGAACATGATAGTACTGCGGCGGCTGCCAACCGAGATGATCCATAATGGCAAGCTGCCGATAAGTACTGTAGATCAGATCTTCCCCACGCAGCACTTCCGTAACTTGCTGCTCATGATCGTCCACAACTACTGCGATCTGATACGAGGGAACGATGCGCTCGCCGTCAAATTTGGCAATCACAAAGTCACCTAATTGAAGTGCGGGACTCGCCTCCTGCAAACCTTGGAACTGATCTTTCCACCGGACAATTTCATTCGATTCAAAATGCCAACGCCAACAATGCTTCCCCTTGGCTTCGTCAGCAGACCAACGACGCTTGCGACAAGTTCCCGGATAGATATCACCCTCTAGTGCAGGCATTGACGTATCGTGCGGCGCGCTGGCAGCTTCTGCCACATCCTTTCGACTACAGCCACAACGAAAAACTCGCTTGTCGAATTGCAACTGTTCGAGCACTTCCAAGTATTGTTCGATTCGAGACGACTGGAGCAGTGGCTTCCCTAGCTCTTCATCCAACTCAGAAACATCCCAGTCCAGCCCAAGCCATTTCAAATCCTCAATCGTCTGCCCAACTGCCTCCGGCTTGACTCTGGGCGAATCGATATCCTCGATACGAAGCAGGAGCTTTCCACCTTGCTGACGAATCGACAGCCAGGCGAGTAAGAAAGATCGCGCATTGCCAAGATGAAGCGCGCCAGTTGGCGAAGGGGCAAGCCGCCCAACGACGGGCTGGCTAGAGTCACTTTGCGAGGAGCTAGCTTGCATCAGAATCCGTTGAGAATTCCTCTCTGGTTCTGGATTATGTACATCTGCTCGTTGCCAAGTACAAGCATGAGAATCTTAGGGTGCTCCACGTTTCCAGACTTCAAAGCTCGTTTCAAATTCGTCCTTCGGCCCAGCAGGAAAGGATTCAGAGGATACTCTTTCCCAGTTTGACCAATTAAGTTCGGGAAAGTAGGTATCGCCTTCGACTTCCGCCTCGACGCGCGTCAACCAAATCTCGGAGCAAAGCTTTACGGCGGCTTGATAGATCTGAGAGCCCCCGACAACCATTACGCAGCGGCCCTCTTCCAGCACTTCATCAACTTGGTCAAACTCCGATACAACAGCGATCGACGGGTCACCCGGCTCAAATCCACTTCTTGAAAGCACGATGGTTTGCCTCCCCGGCAAAGCTTTGCCAATCGACTCAAAAGTCTTTCTCCCCATGAGCAAGCAATTGCCCATTGTCATCTTCTTGAATCGTTGTAGATCGCTGCTCAAGCGCCAAGGAAGACGATCTTCAATTCCAATGATACCGTTTTTCGCAATGGCAACTACCAATGTCCATTCGCCGGCTTGTGCATTCATGGCCGCACCTCTTTACTCAACAAGCTGACTAAACCGCCACCGGAGCTGAAATATGAGGATCGGCTTCGTAGTCGACCAATTCAAAATCTTCATAAACAAAATCAAGAATCGAAGATCGCGTATTCCGAATGTGAATCGAGGGTAGCGTCTTTGGCTTGCGCTTCAGTTGCGTCTCGGCCTGCTCAAGATGATTGCTATACAAGTGCACGTCGCCGAGCGTATGTACAAAGTCACCCGGTTGCAAGCCGCAAACACTTGCCATCATCATTGTCAGCAAAGCATACGAAGCAATGTTGAACGGCACGCCAAGAAAAAGATCTGCGCTTCGCTGATAAAGTTGACAGCTAAGTTTGCCATCGGCCACGTAAAACTGAAACAGCAAATGGCAGGGCGGCAATGCCATCTTTTCTAGTTGCCCGACATTCCAAGCACTCACGATGAGACGCCGAGAATCCGGAGTAGAACGAATTTGTTCTTGAACTTGCAGTATCTGATCAATTTCCTCACCAGCCTCGTTAGGCCAACTCCTCCATTGTTTTCCGTAGACAGGGCCAAGTTCGCCATTTTCGTCGGCCCATTCATTCCAGATCGAGACCTTTTGATCTTTCAAATACCGGATGTTCGTTTCGCCGCGCAGAAACCAAAGCAGCTCAACAAGAATACTCTTCAAGTGCAGTTTCTTTGTGGTGAGTAGCGGGAATCCTTCAGATAAATCAAAACGCATCTGATGGCCAAACAGACTACGCGTTCCCGTCCCCGTTCGATCCGACTTTTCATGTCCTTCTTCCAGGACTTTTTTCATCAGGTCCAAATACTGTTGCATGCGATGACTTGAGCTCAGAATTGAGGAGTTCGCGAATCCGTAGACAGCGCATGTCATGCGGATTGGAAACGGCTCAATCTATGCCGAGCCCGCGACATCCGCAAGGAGAGCTGCCAGCGAAGCCACTCAAAACAGTTTTCGGAATGCTCCGTCCTCCAAGTAAACTAAGCTCCCGATCGCAGGGCAGTCCAAGTCCAATGTCTATCGCTCGTCGCAGCCACAGCCTCAGCATCGAATCCAGCATCAACCACCAGTTTTTGCATCTCATCGACCGTCAACGCAGCCCTTAGGGACTGGCGAAACAGTTGCTGGCATTCATCGGACTCACCGCCCGCATAGAGCCCTACCAACTCTTCGACCCGTTCCAGCGATTCTGGCCGCATCAAATCCCGGAAAAAGATTCGTCCGCCAGGTCTGATCAGCCTGGCTACTTCCCGGACGACCGTACTGGGATCAGGAACGTGGTGAATCAAACTGTTCGAAATCACCGCATCAAACTGAGAATCGTCGAATAGAAGCGCTTTGGAATCTCCATGATGTAGCTCGATGCGTTCTTCAAAACCAGCAAGCGCAATATTGTAGCGCGCAACTTCAAGCATACTGACAGCAGCATCACTCGCGAGCACTCGACACTCTTTCACTCTTTCGCAAAGTAGGGTTGGAATCAAGGCGTTGCCTGTCCCCAAGTCCAAAACGTCCCGACCGCAAGGCCCTAGCGCTAAGAGATCATCGATAAAAATTTGATTGACTTCATCGTGATCCATGTCGTCATAGGCTTCAGCCTCGATGGGATCATCCATCAACTCCGGTTCTAAAACACGCTCAATCATTGTCTAAATCGATGAAAACATTTGTCACAAATACGAATTATTAGCCTAGTCGCCCTGTGACATAATCTTCAGTCTCCTGCAAAAAAGGCTTGGTAAAAATCTGACTTGTAGGACCATACTCGATCAGGCGGCCCAAATAGATGAAGGCAGTATTATCGCTGATGCGAGCTGCCTGCTGCATATTGTGCGTGACAATCAGTATCGAATACTCACCGCGTAATTCGGAAATCAAATCTTCTATCTTGCGCGTTGCCAAAGGATCAAGTGCGGAACAAGGCTCGTCTAACAAGAGCAAACTTGGTTCAGTTGCGATAGCCCGCGCAATGCAGAGCCTTTGTTGTTGACCTCCGGACAGATCCAATCCACTTTCGCTTAATCTTTCCCGCACCTCATCCCACAGAGCGGCCCGTTTGAGACTCTTCTCGCAAATCGTATTCAGCTGAGCACGCTGTCGAATCCCTGCAATCCTTAGTGGATAAACGACGTTCTCAAACACACTCATCGGAAACGGATTAGGGTCTTGAAACACCATTCCCATTTCCCTTCGTAGCTCGATGGGATCACTGGACACATCAAATATGGACTTACCATTCAACAAGATGTCACCTCGAATTGTGAGACCATCCATAAAGTCTGTCATTCGATTGACACTGCGCAGCAGCGTCGTCTTGCCGCAGCCGCTAGGTCCCACTAAAGCGGTAACCTGTCCCCTGGGAATAGGCATCGTTACTTCGTGAAGCGCTTGCTTCTTCCCGTACCACAAGCTGAAATGCTGTAGCTCTATTGATGGCTCCGCATTCAGTACGCGTTCATGAATCACCGCATCCGTCCGCTTGCCTGCTGCAACGGCCTCCAGTCGATTGGATTCAGGGGTTTGCGACATAGGTGTTTTTTCAGCAGTGCCTTGTTGAGCTCGCTACGCCGGGCTAACAATTTGACGGTAAACTCAAAGAAACAAAACGATCGTACAATTCAATGAGTCGAAATAGTCAACGAGCTAAACGAGCTTTCAAACGTGAACGCAAGTAGTTCGCCGTCAGGTGGAGCGAAGCGACCACTAAGATCATAAGCATTATCGAGGCAAAGACCAACGGTTGCGTAGTCTCTGTGTCCGAACTCTGCTGCCCAAGACTATAGATCTGGTTCCCGAGATGCATAAAA
>JBCCEO010000617.1:0-5214 GCA_039030255.1 Planctomycetota bacterium
ACAAAAGTCTAACCATGGATGAATTTGGGGCATGTTTCAAATATACCCGTACGCACGCCAGTTTGCTTGTTAACATCGGTAAAATACCACTTTTCATCCTCCCCGAGCCTTAGGGCTCGACCCTCCGCAAGCAGAGGGTGGCTAGGAAAACAAGTTTTACGTTGAGCGCTTTAGGAAACAGCAACTCGATGGGGGAGAGTTTAAACAGGGCAATGAACGAGGATATCTACGATGTGGTGGTCGTTGGTGGCGGAGCGGCGGGTGTCGGGGTTGCGATCACTTTGAAGCACGCTGGCATCGAAAACTTTTTGGTTCTCGATCGAGAATCGGTGGGAGCTTCCTTCGCCGCCTGGCCCGCGGAAACTCGGTTCATTACGCCATCTTTTCCAACCAACTCGATTGGCATGCTGGATTTAAACTCTATTGCCATCGGCGTTTCGCCCGCATTCAGTCTGGAGGTCGAGCATCCGACTGGCAGGGAATACGCGGCGCACTTGCGAGGCGTTGCAGAATTCTTTGAGCTGCCAGTACAAGAAAACACAGACGTGAAGCGGATCACGAAAGTCGGTGACGACTTTCGCATCGATACGGCGGATCAGACCTTGCGTGCGAAACACGTTATTTGGGCCGCTGGCGAGTTTCAGTACCCGAGCTTGCAGAGCTTTTCTGGCAGTGAACTCTGCAGGCACACTGCTACGGTCGAAAGGTACCGAGACCTTCCCGGTGACGACTTCCTTATCATCGGCGGCTACGAAAGTGGAATCGATGCGGCTTTCCACTTAGCATACTACGACAAGCAAGTAAAGCTATTTGAAAAGGGATGCCCCTGGAAGGATGAGAGCTCGGATCCTAGCGTAGTGCTGTCTACTTATTCTTTGGAGCGAATGCGAGAAGAATGGTTTGAAGAGCAAGTAGAGTTGTTTCCGCAGACGGCGATCATCTCTGTTGCCCGATTGGGCGAGAAATATGAAGTCACCACGGAAGAAGGCCGTAAGTTTCACTCAAGCGTTCCCCCACTGCTCGCAGGTGGTTTTGAAGGCAGCCTCAAGCTAGTGGCAGATTCTTTCGAGCAACGCGAAGACGGATTTCCGCTTCTCAACGAACAGGATGAATCCACGAAGGTGCCCGGTTTGTTTCTTTGCGGTCCGGCGGTACGTCATGATGACCATGTCTTTTGCTTCATCTACAAGTATCGACAGCGGTTCGCGGTCGTTGCAAAGGCAATTGCGACGTCACTAGAGCTTCCGGCGGAAGGACTGGAAATGTATCGCCAGTGGGGAATGTACTTGGATGATTTATCCTGCTGTGGAGAGGAGTGCGTGTCTTGCTGACCAGCAATGAAAATGCAGTTTTAGAGAGTTCAAATGCGGTGTCCGAATCCATTCACCCCATGCATGCAAGTCATTCCGAACAGGACTCGAAACGCGCTGATGCCGTAGCACCGCGCCAGCAGCCAAGCCGGCTTCAACGGGCCTTGCATCCAGCTTGGCTCGGACAAACTGCTGCTAGCTTGTGCTGGATCGCAAGCGTTTTTGTGATCGGAATCAGTGGCTTGGCGGATTGGCTACAGCTCGTAGCGGCTTCTGCCTGGCTATTTGCCAACATTGCGGCATTATTGAAACCAGAGAGTGAGTGAAGGCTAAAGCTGTCAAAGCCTCCCGAACCGTTACAATCCGCATGATTGTCTAAACTTACCAAGTCGAGCTGCCCGATAGACGAATCTAGGATGCTGGCTTGGTCGCCCAGCTTAGGAAAAAACAAGCCATTTGTTCGGTGTGACACGAAATCCATGGCCATCGCCATTGCCGTATCATCGAGCGTCAAATGTTTGTTGCGTAGCTCCGGCAGTGGCCTCGAAGGCCAATCCGAGTTCCATCAAAGTTGGTCGCGCATATTGCGCGAACTAGCTACGGGCAGACCAGTAGATTGGGAACCATCTCTGATGCATCCTTTCAGCTCTTTCAGGTTGCTATTGGTCATTTTGGGTTTAGTGTGCATTTCTCAGCGCACCAATGCACAAGACTCACTCCTACTGTCCGATTCGTTTCGAAGTCCAACCATTTCGATCACCGCAGATGCAATCTTTTTGTCTCATTCGGGTAGTTCATTTCGATCAGAAATTCTAGAGCCGGGCAGCGGCAGTGTGACCGTTTCCCAAGACTTGGAACACGGTTTTCCGGTCGCGCCTAGGGTTCGAGCAGAAGTTCAGTTGCTCGACTCCTTTTATGTTGAAGGAGTCTACTTTGGAACGAGCGATTGGAACTCCAACGCCCAGTTGCAAAACGTTCCTCCATTGCCTGATCTTTCTGCGGACATCGCCTACTCGGCCGAGATGCAAAACATTGAATTGAATTGCCGTCGAGCTACCTCCTTCTTCGATATTAGTTGGCTTGTCGGCGTGCGTTATTTGAATTACCAAGACTCCTTCCTAGAGAATTATCGCTTGACCTCTGCGTTCAGTCCTGTGATTACCGAGACAGCTAGCGGGGCTGCAGACAATGTATTGCTGGGACCTCAGATTGGTCTGCTTCAAGACATCGGGCTGGGAAGAACGCAGATAAGCCTTGGCGGCAAACTGGGTTTCATGAACAACCGCGTGGACCAGTTTGGGCCAGCATACACTAGCGCAATCACGATTGACGGAAACCCCGAGACGGTATTCGTGAACGAGAATGATGACTTCGCCTTGTTGGGGGAACTGAGTGCGACTCTAAGTCGACATGTCACTCCCAATCTTTCCTTCCGCTCGGGCTACCAAGGCATCTTCATGGACAGCGTTGTTCAGTCTGCAACTCAAAACGGAAGCCTAGCATCACCGGGCACTCTGTGGGTGCACGGACTACTGTTTGGTGTCGAACTGAGGCATTAGAGGGATGAAGAGCGCGAGGCGACTGGCGAGAAGGAGTTGGCTGCTACGCTCCTTCAAGTCCTGATGCAAGATAGTCTTCGTCTGCATCCTTTTCATCGTCTTCCTCGAGCGGCGGTGCTCCACTGGCTCGTTCACCTTCGCCGCGATTGAGCTCGTTGATCACGATGAGTGCATCCACTGCAGTGACATAGCCGTCACGATTGACATCGTAGGCTGCATTGCCCGCGTCAGCAAAGGCGACAGAAGCCTCTTGATTCAAATAATTGATCACCATCAATGCATCGAGGGCAGACAGGGCTTGATCGCCGCTGACGTCAGAGCGTTGCAGTAGAGTCAGTGGCTGCCCTGGAATGGCCGGTGGATTGAGCGTAGCTCCGACAGTTATTTCCACGAGAGCTTCGGCTTCTAAGCCTTCGGAATCGACGATGCGATAGGCAAACGAATCATTGCCTACAAAGGCTGGATTGGGAACGTAACGCACGCCGCCACTGGTAACTTCAACTGTCCCGCTGGAAGGCCCGCTGAGGATCGTCATATTCTCCAAGGAGAGAATCTGATTATCGAAATCGTTGGTTAGCGGATTGAAGGTCACCTCTTGATCCTGGCGAGTCAAAACAAAGTCATCGACTGCCGTTGGTGTCTGGCCTACGCCCGTAATGTTCAGTTCGACGACCGCCGGTTCGCCGTAAATTCCTTGTTCATTGGCGATCGTGTAGGTGAAGGCATCCAAGTCGCTTCCACTATTCGGTGGAATGCGATACACGACCAAGCCAGTCACCGGATCAAACTCAACCTCTCCCAAATACGCAGGCTCTACGATCTGGAAGGTGGATAGCTGGAATGGATTGTCGTCGTTTTGGTCATTGTTCAAGACGTCGATCACCACACGCGTTTGATCGACCAAGGCAGAGTCGTCGTTCAGCACGGGGACTTGTGGAATTTCATCGGGTCGCAGAATGTTGTAACCGATCAAATCCATGGCTCGCAGATCGACATTGGAAATAGGTACAACGCGTTGCTGCGGAATGGTGGGCACCAAAATCCCGATCGTCTGGCCAAGAACATCAGCATCCTGCCAATGACTCGCCTGATAGCCGAATGGATTTGTCGGAACCACATTGGCTGGCTCACCGAGCTCAACTGGATACTGTTGCGAAGGCAGCTCCCAACCATCCTGGAGCACGAAATCGATCACCGCCGGTGTCGAAGGTCGCAACTCGCGGCGGATGGCTTCGAAGGCAGCGGGCGTTCTTGGATTGTCGGGACCAGCAAGGCTGCGAAAACGAAATAGATCCAAAGGCGTCGGCGAAATCGTGCTAGGCGGCGTCCCAGTCGTAAATCGATCGACCGACGAGGCAAAGCCGAGCACGTGCCCGATCTCGTGGGCTACTACGGTCTCGAAATCAACCAGCCCAGATTCAACGCCATTGGAATTTTCATAGTCGAAAGCAACCGACTGCCCCATGACGATCCCACCATCGGCGACGCCTAGCAAGTCGTCTAACTCATCCCCGCGCAAACCAATCGCCTTCGCATTTGCTTTGGCAATGGAAACATCGCCACTGAATTCAGTGCCATCGGGCAAGGCAAACTCGATCGAATCCGCAGACGGAAGCCTTTGCAAAAGAGAATCATCAGCTTCCCGAAGTCCGTCAGCCTGCAGCGCTGCCCTAACTTCCGAGTAGGGCAGTTCCACTTCAACGGGAACCGCAAAACCCAAAACGCCAGGATCTGTTGTGCCAAGATCAATTTCAATGCTAACCGTAATTGGATCGAAGATGTGCGACTCCCATTGGTCAGCAGCTCGTCGCGCCGCGGCCAGCGCATCGGGATTTGCCCTCAACCCGCGACCGGGAATGAGTTCGATATGCAATCGCCCTTCAGCCGTTGATTCGGTGGGGCGTGATCCGCCAACTGGGGATACAACTTGGGAGGCGTCCAATGTTTCCACTGGAACAGCTCGCGAGAAATAGACATTGCTCGGCGCCTGGGCGATCCAAGCCTCCGCAAAATCGCTGGCCAACAGCTGGCGCTGCTCCAGCTGCTCGATCACCTGTCTGCGAATGAAGTTCTTTTTGCGCCGGCCTGTCATGATGCTGGTCAATCTAGTTGTGAGTCTCGTGAAATATTCGGGACTCATGGTAACCAGAGAGATCCCTACATGCAATCGTTTTGCATCTCCGGACAAGCCGACGGGCGTATGCTGCTGCTCCAGCTGCAAGGATTCCCCCAAAACCAGCAAACTGTCAAGCCGCTTGGCGGTCAAGCTCTCCTATGAGCCGCTTGGCGATCGCCTGCGGTTCTTCCGTTTTTTGAATTCAGATTCAGCGTAAGTTAGAAGTAGG
>JBCCEO010000618.1:0-5206 GCA_039030255.1 Planctomycetota bacterium
GCTGGTCCGTCCAAATAAGGCGGCCAGGACTCATGAGCAAACGGCAACTCGCAGATCACAAACGTTGGTTCCAGTCGGGCCGCTGAGCAAAAGAGAGCCGGTCCTTTGGAAGAACTCGTAAGCATTAGCCCGTTGCAAATAGTCCTCGATCTTCAGTTCTTTGCTGAGCGCTTTCTGAAGAACAACTGAGTCAATCCACGCGCCAGCTGCGTCGGTCGGACCATCCTCACCATCGGTACCGCCGCTAAGGAAAATAAAGCCGGATCCGTCGTGATTGATTTCCGACTTCAGCTCATGTAGAACCGACAGGCAAAGTTGCTGGTTGCGTCCGCCTTTTCCGGCATCGGCGGGAAGTTGTACGGTTGGCTCTCCACCGCTGATCCAGCAGGACCTAACTTGCTTGCTTTTCAAGTCGCGACACATTATCGCTGCATGCTTTGCAAGAATGTGCACATCGCCTTCGCACTGTGTTGCTGATTCACTGGCGACCTCAAATCCGAGCCGCTGAGCCTTTGCGGCAGCTGCCTCTACTGCAATTGCATTGTTCCCTAGAATAACATGCTTGACATTTGAAGGCCCGTTTTTCTCCGTCTCACCCTGCTCTGCTTGCACAGTCAGCACCCGAATTACATTTTCCAGACGCGGGTGTTTGAAAAGGCCCAGGGCATCCAGAGCTTGAATCGCCGCTTCAGCGTCCGGCTGGATGGATGTAAACGTTGGTCCACTCGCAATTGTTTCTAGTGGATCTCCTAGCACATCTGAAAGAACCAAGGTGACGAGCTTCTTTGAACCGCAGGCTCGAGCGAGGCCGCCCGCTTTGACGCGACTGAGTGCTCTCCGAACCGCGTTTAACTGTTCGATGTTTCCGCCAGCGGCTGCAATTAACTCGGCAATTGCCTGCTTTTCTTCTAAGTCGATGCCATCGCAGGGCGCTGACAACAACGCGGATCCGCCGCCAGACAGCAAACACAGTACAAGATGTGTCGGTGGACTGTGACTCACTAGCTCCAGAATCTTTTTTGTGCCCACAACAGCTTGAGGAGTCGGAATGTTGATTCCGGCTGGGCGCGCTGCAAAAAGCCGAATCTGCTCCGCCGAAGATTTCGTTTCTGTCGATAGATCTGGAAGGCTACTGATATCAGGAATACTACCCTCAGGGCAGTTGATCCAGCCTCGCACTATCAAGTGCGGAAGTTGTATTCGAAGTGCAGGAAGAATCTGCTGAACAAAAGCAACTGTCATTGCTGCTGCAGCTTTGCCAGCGCCAACAACCGTGATTCCTTCGAATTCCTTTAAATCGACTGCTTCGCCATTTTGGAACAACAATTTGGAGCCGCGAACATGGATTTGATCTCGAAAAAGCTGCGCGGGTTTGACAGCTTCGACTCCGGCATTCCAGATCGCCAAGGCGTCGTTTTGTAATTTGGTATTCACGTTGCGGAGCGTTTGAAATGTGCGAAGCAGGAATAGGCGGCTTTGGCCTAATTGGGGCTTTGCGGTTGCGAAGCAGAAGATGATGGAGTGGGCAGTTCGGAGACAATTGGTGGAGACAGCGTTCCACTCGGTGGGCTCAATGAATTGCCCTTCAAGCGAATTCGATCCAGCGGATTTGTAACGAAGTTGTAGCGATTGGTCGCGGGTTGAATGACATCGACACGCAAGTCTTCCATCACCATATCACATTCACCTCGGCACTCGGCCAGGATTCGAAATTCACCATCTGCAAGTGCGAAGCGATAAAGTTCGATAGGTATCTTTTTTCCTTTTTCGCCATGAACCAATTGTCCAAGGCTCGGCCCGGCTTGATTGTCGTAGATCAATAGTCCGGCATCCGGCGCGGAGGCATTGGTCACGACGGCCGCATTGCCTGAGACTCGTACGAGTTGCCCCGCTTTGACCGGGACGCTCGCACTTCTGATTCTTAGGGAAGCTCCGGCAAATCCACTTTGCAGTGGATTGTTTTCGGTCTTGGAGTAGGAAGCCATGCGTAGGCCACCTTTGGCTGGCGCGACACCTGGAACTAGCTCAACGCGCAAGTCGGCTTGCTCTTCCAGCCGACGTTGCTGTGACCAGCCAGCATTCAGCATGGTCGCGAGATTGGTGAATTCGCTTCCAGGCATCGAGAGCGTTTGCCACTGGCTTCTCCCGCAAGCGTCCGCAATTTTCCAGTGCAGGACCAAAGCCGCAGGCGTCGCGATCAAGGGACTGCTTTGAGGTGAGGCGAGTGCTGAACTCGCGTTTTTATAGGATTCGAAAAGGACGGATTGAACGGCATCACGAGCCTGCAGATTCAATTGGATGGCCGCCAAGGTTTGTTGATTCCTGAGTGCTCGAAGACTACTGTCCACCATGCGCTGTGCGCTGCTTAGGGCTCGCGTATGCGACAGGGATAACGGCGACGCCGCAGCGTTCCCCGAAAAACGAGACTCCAGGATGCGGGCTGCGTGAGCGATGTCGCGGGAGACCAATTCAATCTGATCGGCAGCAACGGTGTTGGCGGATTCTGCAAGTTGGTTTCGTGTGAAATTAATGACGGTCGGGCTTGAAGTAATAAGAAAAGTTTCAACTGCTGCTGGCTGCTCGATTGCCCAACGAGCACCTGCCGCTCCTGGTTCCGTAGCGATACGCTCCATTCGTCCGCCAGTGAGTCGAAACACAGTTTGTCGAGTATTTGGCATGGCAAGACCAAAGTGCAGAGGCCGGCCCATCGTAGGTGGGGAACACGACTGTGCACCTAGTGATGTCGCCTTGGCCACAACCAATATGTTGTCCTCTATTGCCCAGGCTGCGCTCGCCCAGTCGCTTGAATCAATTGCCGGCGATTGCACTCGTTGTCCGCCAACGATCCAAGGCCCCCAAAGTTGAAGATCCTGTTGAACCAGTCTGAGTCCAGCAATTTGCGCGCTATCGGCAGCATCTTTGATATCCAGTGGCCGAAAAGTACGAATGAGGAATCCACGCGCACCTGCAATAACGGCTGATGTAACTTGGTGCCGGAAACCAACAGGATTAACGGCCAATTCGTTGTCGTCGGTATCGGGGGCAACGCTTTGCTTGGCAGCGATCAACTGCGAGCTAATCGATGGTGGTACGCCGAGGTTCACGGAGACCCAGCCTTCGCTTCGCTGCTTCGTGGCTTGCAGTTGCCCATTCAGCCAATGGATCTTTTCTTGCTCAGAGCCAGCCGAAGCTGCGATTGGTTGCGGAATGATAACTTCGTCCGTCGAACGGCTGAATTGAAAAAAGTCTTCCAGCGTCTCGGCCACTAAAGGCCGTTGCAACTGCTTCGGTAACGCAGCCACGCGCCGCGCTTGTTCGTCTACAAATCCCTTTTGCTGTTTGTCCAAGGCCGTGCCAATCAGCCAACCCTTCAGCGTAGGTAACGACTCTTCCGGAAACTCAACTCCGAATGTAGGCGGTGGACTGATGATGCCGAGTTCCAATTGTTGTGCGGTTTGAAGTTGCTCGGGTGTTGGTACTTGTGATGTTACAAGTCCGGTAAAACCGAGAGACTCTAACCAAGAAAGTTGTTCGCCACGGTGCTGAATCCAAACAGGAGCCAGATTAGGCTGAGCCCAAAACTGACTCTCAGCCGAAGGAGCCGCAAAACGCCAACGCCAAAGCTGTCGCCAATTCGGTGGCTGGGAGTTTCCCAACTGCGCCAGAGTGATCATGCCGGGTAACTCGAGATCATCTATTTGCAAGCGATACCGCCCTGGACCGGTGTAGGCATTTAGTACGATGCAATCAATGAAGGCACCATCCAACTTTATCTCGCTGCCGAATCGTTGCCTAATCGCTACTGATTCATCGCGAAAACGCTGCACCAAGCTGGGAAGGTTCAAGGTTTGCCATTGTCCTGGAGTTGAGTAGACGTCGCCCCAGAGAATTGTGGTTAGTCGGCTGCCCGTTGCCGGGTGGGTTGCAAATGGAAAGACTACCCGGACGCCCATTCGGATTTGGCTACTGCTGCAGCGTGTGCAGAGTCGGGGCCGAAATTCATCGATAATTGTTGAGGGTTCAATTGGGTAGGCCAGAATCGCGCTTGTTCCGTGCGTGCATGCAACTTCAACAAGTTCACTTGTGCGTCCAGAACGAGGAAAGATCAGGCTGATTTCCTGTTGAGTTAGCTGGGCTGCACAATCAGATTCGACTAACCGCCACCGAGGCTCGCCGCCTTCGAAGGGATCGCCGCGCTGTGCCGGACAAGCGCTTTCAAACACGAGCACAAGGAGGATGGGCAGGATCGTTAGGCAGAATCGTGCTCGAAAATAGGAGTGACTCAATTTATTGCCTTGTGATTTCTGACCCTGGCCGGTGAACTGCTTTCCCTAGTGTGGATAATCGGCGTCGGGCGTAAAAAAATGTTGCTTGGGCGAAACAATGACTCATTTACGGCAAATTGATCGTAAGTCGTTCTTATAGAAGGATTTAGAAGAAATCACTAGAGTGATTGCTGTTTCGATTTTGCTACGTGTGGAAACACTGCGGTTTTTTCTGTTTTTCCTAAGTCGTTGAAAATCAAGCACTTACGACTTATTATGGCCCTCACCTCAAATTTGGCACCGCGCCTGCTTTAGTAGCAAGCATTAACACAACGCAATCCTCGGCGGCAACAACACTCGGAGCGAGAACATGAGCACTTCAGAAGCAGTAGACAACAAGCAAGACGACATCCCAACCGACTTGCTTGAATTGACCGAAGCCATTGAGTCGCTGCCGATCGAGCATCGCATCAAGCTCCTACCTTCACTTCGACGTGTAACCGAAGGTAGTGTCCGTCGGCGGCGCATTCTTACCTTGGTTCAAGAAGCCCTTGGCCAACTGCGTCTGGATATGAAGTACCTGGTCTTCGACCTCGAAGCTACCAAGCGTGAACGAGACGACTTCCTTGAGAAGCTGACAGAGCTAGGTGATGACGCTGCTGAGTAAAAACAGAGCTCGGTGAGGAAAGCGAGTCAAAACAATTTCCTCGGATTGCCGCCAAGTCTGTTTCGCCACAACGTCTTGGCAACATGGCAACCACTCTCCAAAGCGAAAGAGCCGTTCAGGAAACTGAGCGGCTTTTTTCGTGTGCGTCAGGCATGACGCGCAGCGTCATAGACTGACGCTGATAACTGGTGAGCGAAAGTAAGCCAGGAAGTAACTTGTCGGGTGCAAGTCCCGATGGAGGCCTTGATGACAGGAACTTCTAGCCGAACTGCAA
>JBCCEO010000619.1:0-5204 GCA_039030255.1 Planctomycetota bacterium
ATGCAAACTGGGATTCAGTTGAGGCATGGTGCATGGACCAGGGCAAAGATGCTGGAGTCTTGGTAATCGAGGAAGTTCGTCGACTGATGGCCAGCGATGTAAAAGCAACCGGGCTCAAAACACTGCAGGGTCTTATTTGGAAGGGCGGCTTCGACTCGGGTGAACTCAAAGCACATATCTATCCGGATGTCATCCCAGCTATACAAAGCTGGCGTGATGCGGGAGCCGACGTTCGCATCTATTCTTCTGGAAGTGTGGCCGCCCAAAAAATGTTTTTTGGAAATTCAGAAGAGTCCGGAGACTGCTTGCATCTATTCTCCGGGCACTATGATACGACAATCGGCGGAAAGAAAGAATCAAACAGTTACACCAAACTCGCCAATGACTGGTGCCAGCAACCGGGAGACATTCTGTTCGTCAGCGACGTTATTGAAGAATTATCCGCCGCTTCGGAGGCAGGTCTCCAGACGCGACTAAGCATTCGCCCCGGCAATCAACCGGTTCCTGAAGGGCATGGGTTTCAGCAGATTCACTCATTCGCCGAAATCTAGCTTTCGTTTTGAGCACGATGAGCAAAATTTTGCGTCGAAGGACCTAAGAAGGTTTTTCGACCAAAGGCCATATCTGTTATCGTTTTGCGTTCCTCCCAAAAATCCAAGATCGCAACCCGCAGATCGATGGGCAACCGATGGGCGTCTCCCTCAAAGTACTGGTTCACTTGCCCAAAGATCACCTGACTTAGGTAATCACTGGGAATGCGAGGATTCACCAAATTCATAGAGATTCCTACTTGGTGGAAAAATGTCGGGGCAGACTTCCGTTGAACTTCGGCCGTACGTTCAGAAGCCAAGACTCGAAGTGATTGTTCGCTCCGGTAGAATTTCTGCACCTGCGCAGCCGCCATCTTATCCCCTTCTTGGTATACAGACAGCCACATATCCCGCCGATATGGTTCTTTTGCACCGAAGGGCTGCGTCCGCTGCGTCACTGCTTCCACAGAAACGAGCAAAAGATCGGCGCGCCAAACTTTTGGAACCTCAACCAACATTGCAATCTCGCGTGTCCCTTGCAACTCAACGTTCGAATTGCCGCTGAATCTAAAGAACACTCCGTAACCGCGATCGATAATTCCACTCGAGGCAATCGTTTGGCGTTTCGGTTGCTTTTCAAATCGTTCTTTTACGGAGAATTGATTCTGTTGATTTGCAGACAGTTTTGCGCGGGCAAAGGGCTCCAATCCCGCAGAAATACTCGCCTCACCACTATTGGATTTCTGATTTGTCGTTTCAACGGCAATCCCGCCTTGCACGCTCGAATAGAACTCGTTTTTTGGCCACATATCGACGACCGCAATCGAGCTATGCGGGCTTCGCAGCTGAATCGAGTAGCTTCCGATTTTTGGTGTCGCATTTGCTGTGCAAGTCAGTGCAACTGGCACCTTAATCCGCAAGAGTTTTCCACCCGCGTTTGGAATACGCAGCATCTCTCGATCGACAGGTTGAGCAACCACCACATTGGGCACATTGATTTCAATTCCTTGCAAAGGCTCCAAAGCGGACCCATTGGAATAAACTGCTGATTGCATCAGCAACGCCGCAAAACAGTATAGAACGTGACGATTAGATTTTAGAAAAAGCATAGGACCCCCTTTATTCCGGCGGCAAAGCACCAGATTCTGACAACACCTAAGTGGTGCTCTCACAGTCCCTGCTTCTCTTGCAGTGATAGTCACCCAGTGGTGATGCTAGCACTTGGTCAAGAGCATTCATCCTGAATACGAAAGCAATGATGAGCGATATCATCCTAGCGCCCTGCAAGTGTCCAGCAAGTCAGTTCGAGTGCTAAACGGTTCTGAGCTCCCTTTGAATCAGCCTCTATTGCTCGCTATCCGGCGGGACGCCGTGTTTTTATCAGACCTTCACTCCATTGCTTGAGTAATTGCTGGCGCTCGCCTCGAGTTGAGAAGACCTCGATATCTGTCTTGTTAAAACGCTCGTCCGAACGAACGATTCCATACATCACTATTTTCTCGTCATTGATTCTTGATTTGGCTTCGACTCCGAACACGTAGACCTGCAACCAACCCGGACGCTGAACTGCAGCCAATCGCAGATCTTTGAAGGTGGCTGAGTCGCCGAAGAAGCCTTGCTGGTCCAAGTGCTTTCTTAGCGCCAACTCCAAATCACGATCTCCAATCCAATTGGCCCACTTCTTAGCGAGTTGTCTAAGGAAACTAAGCATGTTTCAAAGCCGATCGATCAAGTCCCAAGAAAGCTAAGCACCTGTTCGGCAGTTTTTCGACCGCTCAACAAGGCTCCTTGGATGGAACCTGATTCCAGATAATCACCGCAGCAAAAAACGCCGTCAGGCAATTCCGGTGTCGTTGACTTAAAGAACCCCTCCGGCTGTTGTGGTAAGGCGTAGGGAATTTGGAAGGTCTTAAGTAGGCGCCAGTGATCTACCTGCGAGCCAAACCAACGGTGCAATTGGTCCAGCACCGCATCATGATCGAACTCCGAAGAAGCTTCTGCAACAAGATTGACACTCACTAGAGATTTCTCAGACTGCGAATAGTTCGCGACGGTGTTCGTTGGGATAAACACGTGATTCACAGGCCCTGGATCATCCGCATTCAACATCAAGGACTTCTCGGCGACTGGTTTGCCGGGGGCTGCGAAGTAGATACAAGTAGTGGCACACACCTTCGGTTCTTCGGCGGAACCGCCCAGCAATTTTTGGGCAACATGCTGCTGAGTGGCAAGGACAACCGCTTCGGCTTCAATGGTTTCTCCGCTACGCAGGAGAACTCTGTATCCTTCAATCCCAGAAACTTCGCAGTTCAAACGTAGATCGCCACCGACAATGCCTTCTGCGAGTTGATTCGGAATCGCCTGCATCCCGCGCTTTGGCAAAGCAACGATGTTTTCGCTCAGCATTCGAAAGACAAACTTGAAGTACTCTGCCGAAGTATCAAGCCGCGTTTCCAAGAACATGCCAGAGATCCAGGGCAGTAGAAAGCTCTTCTCAAAATCCTCGGAGAATCCATAACTGGCAAGAAACTCAGCCGTAGTACTATCTTGCGCAGCCTGCCCTCGTATGTCCTGGGATTCATTGACGTCTTCGAAAGGACCTTTGCCCGCTGCAAGGATATCAGACTTCATCTTATGCAAACGCCAACGATCCGGGATCGTGCCAATGTCATTGAACATCGTTGCTATGGCGTGCCTTGGCCGTCGCCAAGGATCAGACATCCGTTGCCACTTATTGTTCTTCCAAATCACCGCACCTGGCTCAAGCTCGACTAAGTCAAGTGCTTGATAATCGAGCGTCCGTTGTGCTTCGGGATATGCAGTCTGCAAGACTTGAAAACCATGATCCAGTGAGAAACCGTCAAGAACATCCGTCGCGACTCGTCCCCCAAGGTGGCTGGCGGCTTCCAATAGAACTATTCGATTTCCCGCGCTTGCTAAGTACTTGGCGCAGTTGAGGCCAGACAGCCCACCACCGATTACTGCGATCTGCGACAATTCAATTCCCTTTCGGTCATCAGCACGAAGCTGTTCAAGGCGAACAAATTCGATTCCTCATGAAACTATAGGCCGACAACAATACTACTGGGATGCGTCACCCATCGGCAAAAGGCATTCGGGCACTTCATTGCGAGGATTGTTTACCAATTTGCTCACACGAGTAACTTTAAAGAATTCATCCTCGGTAGTACCCAGCAATTGATGCGCTTCGTCGGCAGGGCAATCAGAATCCATCCATTGCTCGGCGGCCTGCCCTTCCAACACAACTGGCATTCGGTCATGTATAGGGCTTAGGAACCCGTTTGCCGAAGTTGTGATGATGGTGCATGAATATACTTCCTCGCCAGTGGCTCTACGATTGGATTCCCACAAGCCTGCCAAGCAGATTACTTGATCGTCCTGAGGAGAAATCCAGCATGCCTGCTTTGTTCCATCGCCCAGTTTTTGCCACTCGTAGTAGCCGTCAGCAAGAATCATACAACGGCGCTTTTTGAGGGGACCAGAAAATGAACGCTTTTCAGGTAGAGTCTCCGCCCGCGCGTTAATCATTCGATTACCTATTGCCAACTCTTGTGCCCAACTGGGTACTAAACCCCAGCGATAGTAGTCTAAAATCCAATCGCCCTCTGCCGATGAGGTCAGCGCGAGAACATTCTGAGTTGGGGCAATGTTGTAGCGTGGTCTCCAATCAAGCGCAGCCTCTCCCTCGGGTGTGGCTGCATTTGCAGACTCTACAATAGGAAGTAAGAGTTGTCCCCACTGATCCGGTGGGGTCTTTAAGGTATAGCGTCCACACATTTCGATGCCCTCAAAACTGAAGTTGCTATGTCCGAGATTGTCGAATTAACAACAACCCTGGAAACTCAAGACCAAGCAGAATCTATTGCCAAGAGTATAGTCGAATCAAGACTGGCCGCTTGTGTACAAATCGCAGCGATCCATAGCGTCTACCGTTGGAAGAACGAGACATGTTCAGGCGCCGAGTTTCGCTGCTCGTTCAAAACTACACTCCAAGTACTGCCGAAATTGAAAGCAGCACTGATGACCCAACACCCCTACGAATTGCCTGAGCTGGTTACCAGTAGTTTGGAGTGTAGCCCAGAGTATCAAACCTGGGTCGAATCCCAAGTCGAATCATGAATCGACTATAGCTTCTGAGATCGATAGCAGGCCAATCCTTAGGCAGAGGGCCAACAGACCTGCGGTTTATCGAACAGCCCAAATGTGGGAGCAAGATTTGCTACAATTTGAGCCTGTAATTCTCGTTGGGATTTTGCGCAGGATTTGAGTTTGCCTACATCCAAAAAACGCTCAAAGAAAGAACTGAGTTGGCATGTCACTCAGCGTTGGCAAGCCTTTGAAGGTGAGTTACGCGCAGCGATTATTCGAGCGGGCCTCATCCTTACTTTTTATTCTGTCCAGCTGCTGCACTACTTCGCATTCTCCGAGCGCACTGAAACGGAAATTAGTTTCCATCGCGAAATTACTTTTATTTGCGTCGTTTGGCTCTTGGTCTCACTGGCGGTTTTGGTAGCTCTACGTCAGCGGGAAGCGTTGTTGATCTTTCGTTAGAAGTCCTATCTCATCCTCGAGTGCAAGGATCAATGCAAGCATTTGCAGGCCTTGCTGAGGCAAGTGCAGGAGGACTCGCTACGTTTGGCACTGGAGGTTTGG
>JBCCEO010000620.1:0-5199 GCA_039030255.1 Planctomycetota bacterium
GTACCGAGGTCAGACCGCGTTTACAAAGATGCGATGGAAGATGTGTCGAGGAATCAGCGTAAAAAACATGTTGTACGCCTAACGAACCTCAGTGACGAGTTCGCAGTTCCCGAACTCACTGACCCACCAATCGATTGATGATAGTGTGGCGGCATCGTTCGCTTGTTCGCCAAAACGTGACCGCCAAAAAATTGGGCAATTGCTGGCTGTGGAAAACGTGGGCCGCGAGAAACGTGTGATCCGAGAGACTCAGGCCAGCGTGAATGTCCGTGTCAACCACTCCGGAAACGAAGCCGCGGTACTCCAGCAGGAAAAGCAAGCCGATGGCAGCGCCAAGCGTGAAAGGAAATTCAATCTCGTCGAGGATTGCCAGGCAGTTCGTGTGGTATTGACGCTCGCTGCTGTTATGAGCGAACAACGCGAGGTATTGCTCGCGATCCTGCTGCGGTGGTGTGTCGTAGATTGTCAGAATCAAGTCGCTGTATTTTCAGACGAAAGGTGGTAAATCATGAATCCTCAGTGCTTGTGGGATACAACGACAAGGCTAAACCAATCTGCAGTTCGGCGACCAGTTGAAGGAAGTTGACGGGCAGCCATTCGCCCTGCACTACGGTTTCACCAACGCCGACCCGCAAGTCATACCGAAGTCAAGTCGGCGATCTTCGACGGACGAGTCTTCGCAGAGAGGCAACAGATCGTCATGGTGGAGTTTAAGAAAAGCGACGGCGTCGCTGACCTGTAAGTCGAGTTGACCATCGCGTTCACTAACTTTGAAAGTGAAGCCGGACCACTCGTGCGTATGGGCCGCGCGAGGACCGACCATAGCAAGCGGTTGACCCGCGTGCCAGATGCTAAAGGCGTTGAGTGATTTGGCTGCGAGGTACGAATCTGGATCGAAGTCCGTACCGGCGACGCGTAGGTAGCAACCAGGCATTTGGACTCGTCACATAGCGGAAGGATTTTAAGACACCGCTCCCGACATTTGTTGGCGGCTTTGACTAAAAGCAAGTCTACCAACCCTTCGAGGCCTAAACAACAAACGAAGAACTAACGACCTTGGGAGAAAAGGGCGTAAAAATGATTTTAGACGCTGCGGTCAATCGAGGGCCAGTCTGAAGCCCAGTCGATGCGGAGTGGATCACAGTTGAGCTGAAATGACCACTTGCCGTCGCCGAGTTCAGTTGAGTAAAAGCCAACGATGGACCACGGAAGGAAATTCGACTCGGGGTCGTAGTCGGTCTGGAGAATGCGGCCAACGTGCGCGTTGCGGAAGGTGAGGATAGTGGGCGTTGTGTATTCGCGTTGTTCAGGGACGACGCCAAGGGTTACAATGTCAGAGCAGTCGTGAGGCGGGTTTCGCCGCACCGAGAATTCGACGACGCAGTGCTCACCGATGTGACCGTCAGGTGAAACGTGATCCGCCAGATCGCCGTACGCTGCAGTTTCAATTGCGGATGGCATCAGAGAAATCTGGTAGCTTCTAGCGTAAGGTTGTTGTGACACCACTCTGAACGAAGCGGGTAATGCCTAAACTACGAGAAATTGTACCAGGGCCATAGCCCAATGCCAAAAACAACGTGCCCCAATGGCCTAGCGTAAGCCATGTTTAGGGCGGGAGCGTAAAGACGCTTTTCACCTATTCAGAACGTTCATAAATCCAAGCGCGGTCGGTTGATTGCCGCGACGCTCTCCACCCCCGAGGAAGATCGATAATGCTAAGAACGGATCGGTCAAGCTCGACAATCTGTTCGAGGCTCACGATCGAGGCGTCTTCTTCGAGTACATCTTCAAGCGTGAGAAATTGCCAGCCATGGTCATCGGCGTCGTGGACTTCGTGCAGGATCGGTGCACCATAGAAGATGATCGACCGAAGCGATATAACTTTGCAATTGCGAGGTTGTTCGAGCGGTAACTCGCCAGTCATTTGCGTTCTTTCTATAGCCAGCGAAAAAAGGAGTAAGGCTAAAAACGTGAGTGGGAATCGATCTGGTCCCATTCGATCAGTCCGCAAGACGGGTGGTTCTTACCACACACCCGCGTTGAAAAAGATGGAACGGAATGCCTGGTGTGCCGAAGGCCATGCGCAAATCCTATGTTTCCGAACAGACCACAATGGGCTGAATCAGCGAAGATGCATCAAGAAGCGCAGCACGTTGCGTAACATTTAGGCGAACCAATGGGCGAGCGGATTGTACCATTTCGATTGCGGCATCTGTATTGTCGGCTTTCCCAAGTGCGAGAAGCACAAGTGCTGAAACCAAACCAGTGCGTCCGTGCCCCTGTGCGCAGTGGATATAGACCGGAGATTCTGCTTTGGCAATAAGACCTGCGATACTTGCAAGTTCTTGCGACGGCAGAGCTGACGCATCAAGCATTGGGGCGCAAACGTAATTCGGGACGTTACGCATTGCCGACGGTTCTGGGAATTCTGAGGTGAGGTCAACAACAGTATTCGTATCAGCGAGGATCTCATGTGACAAAAGTCGCCGACCAATGAAGAGGTCATCCGTCAGCCTATCGTGCGAGGATTCACGCGAAACTAAACGCAATATATGCCAAACGAAACAGAGATAGAGGAGTTAGGGTAGCAGGAGGAGAGTCGAAGCAAGGGCCGTCGACCCGTCCGGGCGTTTGCCAAAGACCCGATGCGCCAATACGAGGTAGCCCAACCCAACAATCCCAATGCTTACGGCAGGCCAAAGTAGAAGCAGGAACAAGCCGCCAGACGTGATGGCATAGTAAACGAGCATTGCGCACAGCGTGGAGAACAGAGCACCGTATTTCATTCGTTCTCCGACCGACAAAAGAAAGGTTGTTACAACAACGCCCTAACGAAGTGAACATTGCCAGGACTATTGTGAATTGTACCAAGGTCAGCCCGCGTCGACCAAAATGGAAAGTGTGCATAAGGCGAAATGTAAGTACCCCTTGAAAGATTACGCCTCAGATTCCGTAATACGTTGCGTTGCAATCCAGATTGCAACGAGGAATAAAAAGAAAACTAGAATCCACTTCGCGATTGACTGGCCTTGCTGCCAGCCATATGGCGACCCATGCGCCGCTAGCACGACCTGCCTCAAAAGAATCTCAATTGCAAAGTTTTGAAAAAAGCATGGAGGAGGTGGTGCTCCAAGTACAACGAAGAAGATGTGCATAAATACTGCAAGGTTCATGCTTAGCGGTTGCTCTCCGAATACCTCGACTGCTTGTTCGAAGCCAGCCAATTCAATGATGGTGATCCAAGATACGTTCGAGAACGCCGCCAGGGTGGTTTGCTTGCCCTCTATGTGTTCACTGTGCTCTGCAAAATCCAGAATTGCACAGAATCTTTCGTCCTTTGCCTTATGTTTTCATGCTTGATGGCAATGACAACGATCACCGTACGGCATGCAATGAATCTCAACTCGACACAAACCGTTTCCCGAATTGTCCGGTCGCATAACATGGATTTTACGCTTAGGCCTGCGGCACACCGCGGCACGCCTGCCATATTTGGCCGCACGGGCTGGCCTTGGTACAATTTCACGTAATTCAGATGTCGTCCGCTTCGATTAGGGCGGTGTCGTAAGAACCTTCCGTTGTCGGGACGAGACTAATGGCCTTTCAACCGTCTCTCGAATCCGGCATGAAGCATCGTGTCTACTGGATCACCAAACGCATCACGCAGGGACAGTTCGCGACTCCCGAACGTGCTGCTGTTCTTCGCGATCAGGGCGTGACTCACGTGCTCAACGTCGGCGAGTGTGGCAGTATCATCGACGCATCCGACTTTGGTTTCGCTGGCATCGTCGACGTTCCGATTATCGACCTGCAGTTGATACCGAATGACGTCGCGCTACGTGCAATGGATGCGCTCCAGGAGATGTTGACGGCGCCAAACAGCATCGCATACATCCACTGCATCGCGGGGCAGAATCGCTCCCCCACGATACTGTGGCTCTATTTTGTCGCTTGCGGGGTGCTGCCTGACGAGGCTAGCGACTTGATCGGCAATCGTTCACCCGATGCGGTGCCCGGTCATGGACGCCTAATTGATGCCGCACTGGTAGCGAACGCAAAATCTCATGGAGAATCCAACTACGTTCCACTTTCAGATCAATCGGTGCTGGAACCCGCTTACTAACGCCTCGCCCGACAACATGGTTTTTACGCTAGGCCTTCGGCACACCTTGGCTCTTTGGCAACGGTCCATGGCCTTGGTACAATTCTCCGTAGTTCAGGCATCGCCCGCTTCGTTTAGGGCGGTGTCGCAAAAACCTTCCGTTAGTGGTCACTAGATGAATCTGGCGCTGTTCCGTGAACGCCTAGCCGCAGGCACGCCCAACTGTGACCTCACGTTGATCGACGACGCATCCATTGCTGCTCTGTCGCGCGATTATCCGCAACTTCCTGCGGAATACTTTGACCTCTTGCGGTTGGTCGGCCATGGCGCATTCGCCGATTGCACATACGCCATATACTCTGGCCCTGTGCATCCCGCTGACATCTACGGCGATGATCGCGCAGCGGCGCTTGATCGAATCGACCTGATTGGTGACGATTTCTGTGGCTACTGCCTTGGCTATCTTGACGGCACTCTTGGCGAGGTCTCTGGCTGCGGGGAATGGCAACCGTTGGCGGATAGTTCGCTGGTGTCTTTCCTCGCTGGACGCCTGTTTGATTATGAACCGTGACCAGTAACATGGTTTTACGCTGGGGCCTTCTGCACACCTTCGTTTGTTGTTCAAGCCTCGCTGGGGTGGTAAACTTGTGGCTAGCTCAAGCCGCCAACTGATGTCAGGGGCGGTGTCGTAAAAACCCTCCGTTAGGTGCCACAGGAACAGCTGATGGATACTGTTTTCTTGGGACTGCATTCAGCCAACCTCGGGACCAAGACTCGCGAGGTGACCAACCCGTTCACCGGGGAAAAGACCATTGCCCACATAGGCGACATTGCAACTGAGGCCGACGTCCAGGGTGGTATCGACGTCCTGCGTAAATCCAACGCTTCAGAACCCGATCCAGATGGCTACCAAATCGTAGAACTGTCAGCTGGGCGTTATCTTTCTATTGCCTTCGGTCCGACTGGTGGCTGCGTTAACATCGAAGGCGGGCTTGAATCTGATGCGATCCAATTTGTGTTCAGGCTTGCTCTGGCATCAAACATGCTCGTTACTTCGACAATTGACCCTGCCGTGGTCGCGGTGCTGCCCGGTCAAC
>JBCCEO010000621.1:0-5194 GCA_039030255.1 Planctomycetota bacterium
AAGGTCAAGACCTCACCTGATGAGAAAGACAATAACGAAGTGGTGTATGATGACAGTCGTGTTCCAGAACGCTTGAGATTTCCGAGCTGGCTGCTACGCACCTGATTGGCCGTGAATTGCAAGTTCGTTCCACTTGGCTGCATTATCGGCCGCCTGGCGCGAGCCTGCGGTTTCCGCGATAGCAGCCTGCTTCCAAAATTTGGCGCAGGAAGAACTGAGAATTGCCGCCTTTGATTCGAGGCTCTTTGGGCCGGCAGCGGAAACGAAAAATGCTGAGCCATCACACAGATTTAAGCCCAGCATTCATTGCATAGAAAGCTGCTTTGCAGAAGGGCGGGCTCCAACAGCATAACCAACGCTAGGAACCGCTCGATTCGAGCAAAAGCTCCAGCAGGAGCCAGTTGTTTACTTCTTGCGGTGGCGAATTTTGGCTCGCATTCTTCTCTTTTTGCGGCCAACTTTTCTTCTACCTTTACCACTCTTTTTGACGCCCACTAATCAACTCCTACCTTCTCTGACTTGCAGCAAAGTGACGCTCGAATTCTTAATGATCTACATAGATCGACATACGAAGCCCGAAATTTTAGCAGAAATCTCGGGGCTCGCGAAGTGCTTTCTAAGCGAATCCGCGGGCAAATCAAGGTTTCAATTCAGAGAATTTGCCCTGCCCCTGTTACCCTCGTTTAACGGCGAGCCGCAGGCGGAATGACTCCCCGCTAATGCCGTCCTCGAAGCAAAAAGGCCTATTTTTCGTTACGGTTTCACATATTCACGCAAGCGGTCACGAAAGGTATTCATGATTTGCGATTGGAATCGGTAGGAGTCCCAGACCATCGCAATCTCCCGAATTGGCTTCTCGCCGGTGAATGCACGATAAACCCGCCGATCGGAAATGTCCAAGTCATGAGCCATCTTTGGAATGATGGAAATCCCGTGCCCCAAAGATACCAATTCTTGAACCATGGCCAGCTGATTCGTTTTTCCCACGACGGCGGGCTGAAAATTGTTGCGATGGCAAAAACTGCGAATATTGCCTGACAGACAATGCGCCTCGTCAAGCATCACAAAGCTCTGTGATTCAACGTCCCGCAGCGTGATCTCCTGCCTTTCGTCCAGCTCGTGCTCGGTAGGCAACAACAAGAACAGCTCTTCCTTAAAGAGACTCTCGACCTCGAGGTATTTGACTTCAACTGGCAACGCCAAAATCGCTATATCGACGTCGCCATTGGAGCAAGACTTCAGCAAGCGTTCGGTCGTCTCCTCATGGATAATCACACTTGCCTCTGGAAACTCAGCGGCGAACTGCTGCAGAAAGGCGGGCAGGAAATAGGGGGCAACTGTTGGTATCGCTCCTATACGAATCCGACCGGTCGTCCCATCGTCCTTAATTTCGGCCTTAGTATCCTCAACCAAGGAGACTACTTTGCGTGCTCGTTCGAGCAGCAGAGTACCCGGCTCTGTAAGCTCAAGCGACTTTGGCTTGCGAACAAATACGGGTAAGCCTAGTTCTTCTTCCAATCTCTGAATCGAGCGACTCAGCGAAGACTGGGAAATCGACAAGGCTTCCGCAGCTCTAGAGAAATTCTTATGTTCTGCAACGTGGAGAAAATAACGCAGCTGATCCAATTCCATAGCTTGACCGTATCACGAGAGACGAATGGCACTCTTTTGCTACAGCTTAAGCTATTTCAAGTTCCACGTTCCATCCCCAAATGCATAAGTGCCATAGCGCTCATGCATTTGAATTGAGTCGCACGAAAATCCTACTTCCAACTTAATTTCATCGTTGATCAAATTCAATTCGCACTGATCTTCCAAAGTGCATCAACCGATCGGACGAATAGTGCATTGCCCGAGACGGCAGGTGATCCTAGCACGTCTGCTCCCAAGTCGCGTTGTCGCACGACCTCTGCACCGTCCTCCGCAACTTTGACGATGAAACACTTGCCTGAACTGTCGAAAGCATAAAGGTGCTCACCGGCAATCACGGGCGTTGACCAGAACTGGCCAGCATCCTCTAGTCTGGCGTTCCATTTGCGATCGCCTTCTGTATCGCAGCAGGCAAGCACAGCGCGATTGAGTCCGATGACTCCGTAATCGGTTATCAGCATCGACGAGGAATTGGGGCTGATTCGGGTCGATTTCCAAGCTTCCTTGGGCTCCTTGAGGACACTCTCAAACTCGTAGACTTGTAGTCCACCCGCGGGAACGTAAAGCTTTTTGTCTTTGAATACGCAGGTTACAATCGTCGAGCAATCTTGGTCGATTTCCCAGACTTTGTCGCCCGTCTTAGCGTTAATTCCAAGCAAGCTGTTTCCCTGCAGCACGACCACACTTCCGGTTTCATCGGACATAGCTCGAGGCGTGGACCAATTCGAGGAAGCGGGACGCGAGACTTCCCAAAGCGTTTCACCAGAGTCGCAAGCAATTCCTGCCGTGAATGAATCTGCTTGGCATTCGACCGAGACAACTAAGACGCCGTCCACAACGCAAGGCGACGCCGCCATGCCGAGATCGTTGCCCGCCAAGGGATGCTCGCTGACCAAACTCTTGAACCACTGCAAGTTGCCGTCCAAGTCGTAGCACACGACATCATTGGAACTGAAGAAAACGTAGATATACTCGCCGTCAGTGCACGGAGTCGGAGCCGCATTCGCACTGGTAGGATGGCAGAAGGGTCGTCCAGTACACTTGGTACTGCGCCGCCAGACGACTTCGCCATTTTCGGCGTCCACGGCAGTAACATCCATCCAGCGTTCTTCCATCGCGGAACTACTTGTCGTGATTACCTTGCCGTCCACGACAATCGGTCCGCATACCGCACGACCTGCCAATGGAATACGCCAAGCGATGTTCTTGGCTTCTGTGTCTTCGGTTTTCACTTGAAAATCCAAGGGGACACTCGATGCGGAAACAGGATTTCCTGCTGGGCCCAAGAACCCTGGCCAATCGGCCTGTGCAGCACTAGCAAATAATGCCAGTCCAAACGATACGGAGACTAAGGTTAGATTCCGAGTAGCGCATAATAAATTCATGTTGGTTTCCAAACTCTGGACTTTGTGTTCGATTTGATCAGAAGCGTCTTACGATCTGAAGTAGCTTATTTGGAGTTCGAATCTGGCGTGGACAATTGACGACGACGCAGAGGCTGAATTGCGTAGCCTGTGTCGTCGGTGAAGCGCAGTTGAAAAGCCCAGTCTTGAGCCCAAGATTGCTCTTGCTCGTTTTGGCAAGACTTCAGCAAAATCGAATTCGTACCTTTCTTTAGCTTGACTGGTGCAACGTACTGATCAATCTGCCCGCCGGAATGATAGACCTCCCGCGAAATGACCAGCTCGCCGTTGATCCAGACCTTACTTGCATTTTTGCTCCCCAGCCGCACTTGGCACTGCAGTTCGTCTGGAACAAGGAACTCGCCCAGCACGTACGCCACCGCGCCTTTTTCCTTGTTGAACGTGACGGCAAGATCGACTGCTCCGTCCTCGGCTTCTGTCGACACCGATTGCCAAGCTACCTTGTCTGTCTTGCCATCGTAATCGGCTTTGGTGTTCATCTTGTTGCTAAGGTAATCGCTTTCCGGCTGATAGATCTCGCCGAAACCAACTTTGTCGACGTTGTTAAAAGGCCCCACAGTTTGCCAATTGGAAACGAATCCGAAATGCCTTCGCAAGTCTACTTCCTGGCCGAGCTCTTCGAGCTTTTCAGCAATGGATTGAATTTGAGTAGGCAATCGCGCCGCAGCAAGATACTCCTGATAGGCTGCAACCCGTGCTTTATCGCTCAGCGTTTCGTTCGCTTCCAGGTTCTTAAGTGCCAAAGCAACCGCCGCATATCGCAATTCGAGACTTGGGTCAGCCAGCATCGAATCCAGTAGCTTTTCACGCTTCGCGTTGTCGCCGCGCGTAACGTAGGTGAAAGCCCAATAGCGAGCAGCGGAATCTTCACTCAGCCGTGGCAAGAATTGATCAAGGGACGCCATTGAAGATTTAGGGTCACGATCTGCGACGGTTTGAGCGACTGACAGGAGCCAGTTCTTGTTGACATCACTCTTGCCCTTCATCGCCTCCAAAACCGTAAGTAAATCCGTATCAGGATCTGCTTGCAGCTTTTTCGCCAGGGACGACGATTGCTTGAAATCTGTACTTGTCGCCAGTTTTTCGAGGTCACTGGCCCGTAACTGTGGCGTCACTATTGCAACAAGGCCTAGCCAAAAAAGAAACTTCATATAGCTTTACTCCATACGGATGGAAAATGCACATCGGAGATGGGAGCCGAGGGGGATATTGGCGGCTCTTTCTATGAAACAGGAGGAAATTCAACATCCTCCAGAGAGCGCAAGCTACCGCGATTCGCAGGAAATTTAAAGGGGCGAGAAGCGCCCAGTCCTAGTTTTGCCCGAGTTTCAACCTGCGCCAGCCCAGCCGATCGCGGGCGTTCGGTCTGGCTCGCAGGAATTCGAAGTCCGTGGCAGCAAGAGCCCTTCGGCTGAAAGAGCTCCAAGGCTGGAATTGCCATGTAAGCCAAGGCAGTTCCCCGGGCTATAGCCGCGATGGTTGCCCAAAAGGCAGCCACAGTTGCCCGAGCTCGGGCAAGGAGGTCGCGAGAGGTTGTCGCGCGCCTCAGGGGCTCTTGCTGCAAGTAGCGGATCCAGGGGTCGCACCTGGCACTCCGAGCTTATGAGGCTCGGCCGAGCACTGGCCCATCCGCAGTCTGTTGAAAATGAAAAGCACGTCCCCAAGGATTTGAACCCTGACAAGCTGAGTTGGAAACAGCTGTGCTACCGTTACACCAAAGACGTATTGGTTTGAGTGCGTCTAGCGGGAATCGAACCCACACTTCCGCCATGGCAAGGCAGCAGGCTACCACTACATCATAGACGCGCTGTAATTCCGAATTGCTCTCACCAAGATTGAAATCTCGCTTCACTAATTCCGATTTGTGAAGGTCGATTGGTTTGAAGAGCTGACGACTGGATTCGCACCAGCATGAACTGCATTACGAAAGCAGCGCCTTTCTCAGTCGAGCCACGTCAGCTTGATTATCTCTGATTTATACATCGGGGAAATTTGCATCAACAAATCGAATTCACCAAGCAGCCCGACCAGGACTCGAACCCGGAACTTCTGGTTAGAAGCCAGAGATGATTTCCGTTTCACCATCGAGCCAAACGCCCTGAATCGACAGGATAAATTGT
>JBCCEO010000622.1:0-5189 GCA_039030255.1 Planctomycetota bacterium
AAGCGGGTTTATGTCGGTTGTTTCCTCTTATTGGTTTCGTGTGGGTTTGTATTCCTTACGATCTATATCAACAAGCGAAAGTCGATCGGTTGGTTGATCAAAAAGAACTTAATCGCGGTGGGGGTTTTGTTTTTCGTGCTGCAATTTTTGGATGTAAAAGGTTGGGTGGCTCGTTATGATCTGAATCTATGGAGGGAAAATCCGGAACGACAGATGTTAGCCGGATTCTACGATGAAATGGGTCCGGCCGGGTGGCCAATGCTGATCGAGATGGTGAAAAGCGGTGGATCGGGGCAGGCCATCGAATTAGCCCGAACACAGTATTGGAAAGCGATCAGTATTCAGATCCGGAGGTCGGAAGAATTTTCTTGGCCGGAATACGAATGGAGAACTTGTCGATTGCGGAAACAATTGCTTGAATCAAATCAAACGAAGGTTCGAAAGTTGAATAAGAAAAGCGAATAAACCATCCATGTCATTTCCTGAACAAGTACACCGGGCAATTCGGGAAGTTCGCGAATTGCAATCGAAGATTATCGAGAAGCAACGGTTTAAAGGATATTCGGGCCGGGCGAAAGCGTTGGCCGGTTGTTTTGCTTTACTCTCGGTATTGGTGGCTCAAAAAGCTTGCGACCTTCCAATTTATTGCCATCGATCTGGGATGCTTGCGAGAAGTCCTTGCGAAGTTTTTCGATCAGCTCACGTTTGTCTTCGGGCGTGCTACGAATTTGCCCCCAGTTCTCGGCCAGAAGCCGATCCACAGTCGCGTTCTGATGGCTTGCGATCTGTCGAGCTTGAAAGGCCGAGACTTCGCTACGATCAATCTGGCCTTTTGATACAGATTGCAAGAGTTTCTCCGCCCAAGATGCCCTGGAGCAAAGTATTGAAATCACTTGAGGACGTTCCGAAGGATGAAAACGACGATAGCGTTTCACTAATTCGTCACCGACCGCTGGATCAGATTCCTTAGCCAGCCCACGAGCGGCCACCAAATTCAAGAATCGAGTACTGAGTAGATTTAGGCATAACTCTTTCGTTCCCTTTGCACTCGCGTCTACTAAGGAACTTAACGCCGACTTCCTGCGTTCCAAAGGCATCTTTCCATCCTTGGCAATCGCCATCAATTGCTCCATCGTGCGTCCGTCACCAAAGAGAACATCTAATGTCTGCACTTGGCGCGCTAATTCTTTGTCGAGTGCGATCTCCCCGGAAAACTTCTGCTTGCAGCTTCGCCAGGAACTTGGCGCTTTAGCGCTACTCCAGCCAGCCAAGGCCTCCGAAGTGCCATGCACCGCGTCACGGAACAGATCGAATTCCACGACTGCAAGCCCGAATAGTAGGGTAAAACTACGAGGATGCACCTTTGATTGCTCTGCGATTCGTCTCGCGATAAGTCGCCTTGTGGTTGGCCACTTGCAGTTAATAAACAGCGAAAGGTCTAAGTCTTCGATGCGTACCGGGATCAGTCCGTACCAAACCATGAGTGGAAGATTGTGGTCAGCTGCCTCATCAATATCGCGGACAAGATATAGCGCTAGATCCACACGCGCCTCGACGGGTAGCCGCTGCAATGCGCTGGCAAGCTCAAGACGCACTTTGGAAGACTTTTCCGCTGCCGCAATTTGCAGTAACAATTTCACGGGAAGATCTTCTTTCATTGTTCTAGCCGGCCGCTCTCCGTAAGCGGTGTCCAACGGAAAAGGATCGACCAATAAACGCACTGCCCAGACTCGCAGATTTTCATCCTCTTGATTGCTCAGATAGAGCAGCGTATTTTCATCGCAAGCATCGATTGCAACGAGGCCCCACAGTGCCCGCAGCCTTCTTACAACTGACGATTCCTGATTCTTTAATTGCTCCATCAACGTGGCTTTGGCAGTCCTGCAATCCCGTCCATTCAAAGCAAGCTGAGTCAAAGTTTCCCGGCAACGGCGAACCAACCACTCTGAATCCGCCGAGAGCATAACTTCGACCAGCTTTTGTGGGTTATTCCGCAGGTCCTCCGCCACCAACGGATTTGCGGCTTTGCGTGAAGAACCACCTTGGGGCGTGTAGCTAATCTTGAAAATACGACCACTGGTTCGATGCACGCCCGTGTGCTCGTGACATTCCCCTGTATCGCTCCAGTCGACCAACAGCACGTTCCCATCGGGCAGCGGTAACAGCTCCATTCCTCGGAACCAGGTATCATCGGAAATCACAAAATCTGGTTGATGGCTAGCAACGTACCCAGAGCCCTCTCGCTTCAACGACTCCACGTTGACGCGCCGTCCATGCATGTTCACCGTCATGACCTTGCCATGATATTTTTTTGGCCAAGTCTGCTCCTGGTAAATCATCATACCGATATGGGCATGTCCTCCGCCAAAGTCATTGGCTGCCCCTCCACGAGAAGCAGTCCAACTCTTGCCCGTATCAAAATGCCAATGATCGGCGTGCATGTCGATCAGTTCATAGCTTAGCGGGTTCACGTCGAGTGTATGCGGTCGGACGAAGTGGGCGCCAGGGATGCAATGCCAGAAGTGCCCATTAACGGTATTGATAAAGAACAAGTCCCCGTGCGCGTTCCAATCATTGCCCCATGGATTGGTCGTTCCTTGCACCAGAGACTCGACTACTTGTCGCTCCGGATGATACCTCCACATTCCTCCTCGAATGGCAATCCGCTCCGAGTCCAGGCAGCCTGGGATTCCCGCCTCGCCCGGTGCCGATGCACCGCAACGTCCATAGAGCCAGCCGTCTGGCCCCCAACTCAAGCCGTTCGCAAAGTTGTGATGGTTTTCTCGCGCGTTTCGGAAACCATCGAGTTTCACTTGAGGCGGCCCGTCTGGAACTAAGTCACCGTCTACATCTGGAATGAACAGCAATTGCGGTGGAGCCATCAACCATACTCCGCCGCGCCCCACGGTGATCCCCGTCAATACCTTCAGACCATCGGCAAAGACCCGGCGTTGATCTGCGATGCCATCGTCGTCGCTGTCTTCTAGCACGATAACTCGATCGTTTAAATCCATATCGAATCGTACACCGCGTTCGGCGTAGGTAAAATTTTCCGCCACCCATACACGCCCCTGCGCGTCCGTCGTTGCCGCAATTGGATTCATGACATCGGGTTCCGAAGCGAACACCGTGGCAGAAAAAGCCTCAGGCAGTTTCAGCAACCGAAGAGCCTGTTCAGCTGATAGCGGATCGCCTGGCTCCTTTTCGCTGTTGTAAACAGGCTTGGATTCTTCATCCGACGCTTGCGCGAATCCACGGACGCATGGAAGAGTAAAAAGAGCCGCAAGACAGAATGACGAGAGGAGTAAACGCAGCTTCATAGATCGACGTGCCTTTATCGCTAGTCTAGCAAAACCAAAATTGGGACGTTTAGTAAGTCTAGATTCTAATCTTCCTGCCGCAGCTTTTCCGCCAAGTCGGCGAATTGTGCGCTTTCGGTTTTATCCACCGCAGGATAGTTCAATTTCAACCCCTCCAGCTTGGCAGCAATAATGTCTGCAATGACGGCTCGCATGTACCATTTGTTGTCCGCTGGAATCACAAACCATGGCGCATGCTTGGTGCTTGTGGCACTCAACGCCGACTCGAAGGCTCTCCGATATTGAGACCAAAGAGCACGTTCCGAAAGATCCGCAGAATTGAACTTCCAAAACTTCTCGGGATTCGTCAAACGCTCCAAGAACCGTTCTTTCTGCTCGTCCCTCGAGACATGCAAAAAGAACTTGAGAACAAGCGTGCCGCTTCTAGCAAGGGATTGTTCGAAGGCATTAATTTCTTCAAATCGCTGTTTCCACAGCTTGTTCAGTGAGTTCTTCTTTTCCAGGTCTACGCCGGGCAACTGTTGCGGTATCAAGAACGAAGGATGAACCCGAACAACGAGAACTTCTTCGTAGTAAGAACGATTGAAGATGCTGATCATGCCGCGTTCGGGGAGGAATCGCATCGGCCGCCAAAGAAAATGATGCTTGAGTTCCGTTTCGTTGGGTGCCTTGAACGAGTAGACGCGACAGCCCTGCGGATTGATCGCACCCATGACGTGTCGAATCGTTCCGTCTTTTCCTGCAGCATCCATTCCTTGAAAAATCAGCAGCACAGAATGCGTGCCGCTGGCGTAAAGAATCTCTTGCGCTGACTGGAGGGCCGATACATCTTTGGCGAGTGACTCGATGCCGTGGGTCTTGTCTCGCAGCTCCTTACCAGCTTTTGTTGAGCGTTTGGACAAATTCAATTTATTGTCTCCAGGGACGATAAATCGCGAAGGATCAAATTGATGCTTGTTCTTTGGCATAGGAACGGCTTGGATCGATAATGAAAATTGATGGTACGGCGGGCTCGTTGTACGGGAGAAACCTGCCCTTAAGGAAGCCATAAAGTGATTTCCCCCACCGAATTCTAGAGCAATATGCAAATCCCGCATTGTTGCGTTGATTCAAGAACGCTCTATTTCGAGCAATATTGGCGAAGCGATCTGCAATTTTCTTAATCGATAAAACTCGCTTCAACGCCCAAGACTTTGAGCGCCCAGAGTCGAAAGGGATTGAAGGATTCCCGTCTGGCCATGATAATTTGGGGCGAAATCGATTCCCTTAACTCAAATATTATCGCACCAAAAGTTGTTGTTGCGAGAGGAGAAAACCCCAATGCCCTTGGTTCCCCTTCGTGTCGTCTTGGATCACGCGGCTGAAAACGAGTACGGTGTTGCTGCCTTCAATGTGAACAATATGGAGCAAATTCAGGCGATTATGGAAGCCGCCGTCGAAACCGACTCGCCAGTTATCGTACAAGCCTCTCGTGGAGCTCGGGCTTACTCACAAGATTTGTTCCTAGAATATCTCATGCGCGCTGCTGCAGAACTATACAAGGACATTCCAATTGTGATGCACCAGGACCATGGCAATAGCGTGGAAACCTGCATGAGTGCGATAAGCCATGGTTTTACTTCGGTCATGATGGACGGATCGCTAGAAGAGGACGGAAAGACTCCGGCGTCCTTCGATTACAACGTCGATGTGACCGCCCAGGTGGTAAAAATGGCTCACGAAAAGGGCGTTTCAGTCGAAGGAGAACTCGGCTGTTTGGGTTCCCTGGAATCCGGTGAAGGTGATCAAGAGGACGGCCACGGCGCTGTCGGAAAGCTCTCGCACGATCAGTTGCTGACCGACCCAGACGAAGCTGCTGACTTCGTTGAA
>JBCCEO010000623.1:0-5183 GCA_039030255.1 Planctomycetota bacterium
CAGCAGAACCAGCACGTGGGCTTTCCCCTCCTCGGGGATCAAGGAATTGAAACGTTGGCACAGCAAGGACTTACATTGTCCCCATTTGCAAAGGCGAAGCTGCAGTTTGCTGATTCTGCTGGGAGTCTGTCAGAGGATTTGTACTCCCGCCGTTGAAATACGATGGACCAATTTCAATTGTGCCGTAGGAATCATATTCTTGAAGCCCCAAAATGTGTCCAACCGCATGCGCAGTCTCGTTTGCGAATAACCTCGACAGAACGCGAACCGCTTCTTGACGCGTGGGGGATTCACTTAAGACTGCCCTATGGTCCAATACTCCATAATTTCCAACGAAAAGATCAATAGATGCGTTACCAAAATTATTTCCGATGTCACGGGAGCCCTCTATCTCGCTTAGGCCCCCAGAATCGTCAGACTTGTAGTAAGACACCGTTCCTTCAAGGAAGCTTATTTGTGAATTGGGAATTCCCGCTTGCTCAAACACAATACTGAAGTCGGCATAAATTTCATTCACTTTATCCACCACAGCTGCTTCGATCTCGGCAGCATCCAAGCTCGTAAAGGCGGAATGCCCCATGTTCCATTGGATACCAATATCATTGATTCGGTCCAAGAATCCGACTTGATTCGGATCAGGATCATCGAACTCAAGAACGACACCGGAGGTCAAGACTCTTCTTTCTTCCAAGTTTTCCATTTGCAAACTGCGCTTCAGCTTGCTTCTGCGAATCGCTTTCTTATTCACTTTGTTACGTCGAAACATTCCAAAATTACTCCATAGATGCCCCATTCATTTGGATGGGTAGTTACAAAAAGTGACTTTGAATTCCAAACCAGACTGTTGTGGCTGGAATGTCCATTTGCTCGCTGGGTGAATAACTCTGCCCATCAAGGTTTCGGGGCACTCATGCGATTAATCACCTGATTGCACCGCAGATAAACTTTGACCGAAGATAAACTTTGACTGTGACACCTCCGGTCAAAGCATTTTCAAATTCTTTTTTCTTTTCCATTGAGAGTCGTTGTGGCGGCGGAGCGTCCGACTGGAAGGCTACGTTGGCTCATTCCCCAACCGTGCAAACGAACTTGAGGCTTGGTTTTCAATTGCCGGGCAAGTGGGCCCATCTTCCGGAAGTCCACGCGATTACGCGTGGTCCGCAAATCGATACGGGCTACGCAAGACTTAGCCGGCGCAAGCAGAATTCCGAATGGGGATCGAATTCGTCTCAACGAACTGCGAATTCTCGCGGCATTCCCGTAGGAAACTGGCAAAACTTGAGAATTAGTGGGCTGTTGGGTTGCGATAGCTGTTTTCCTGCCATTTCCTTGTGGGGATAATAATGTGAACTTGAACCGATAAATGCTCGTCCGTTACGAACACAGGGAGTGTTGACGGACTCAAATGCTTGGCGTCCTAAAGGCAACAGACCTGAGGAGCCGATTTTCAAAAGCGGTTCACTTTCGGAATGCTTTTTTCAAACTCAACGGAAACAACATGAAGGCTGCTTTCGCACTATTGGCGCTTTCGCTCTTTAGCGGCACCTACTTACCTGAAGCCCTAAACTTCCGCTTACCCGACACATCGGGAAAAGAAATCGCTATCGAAGCTGGAGAAAACCTGCTTACCGCCGTTTGTTTCCTGGGCACCGAGTGCCCGATGGCGCGATCGTATGCAAGCACACTGAATCAGCTGCATGCAGATTTCGCGGGTCAGAAGGTGCAAATCCTGGGCGTTATGAGCAATCGCCAAGATTCAGTCGAAGATGTCAAAGAATACATTCAGACTCTTGGTGTGCAGTTCCCAGTGCTCTTGGACAAAGGAAATGTGGTCGCTAATCAATTCGGTGCGACGCGTACACCTGAAGTTTATTTGCTGAATGGTGATCTCAAGCTGCAATATCACGGCCGGATCGACGACCAATACGCTCCCAGCGTGGCTCGCGCCGATGCCAAACGCCAAGACTTGAGAATCGCCATTGAAGAACTTCTCGCTGGCAAGCCCGTCTCCGTGCCCGAAACCAAGGCGCTGGGCTGCATCATCGGCAAGATGAAGGAAACCAAGGAACAGCCACCCGCCGACGGACCGAATTTCGTCGAGCATGTCTTTCCGATGCTAGAACAGAATTGCATCGAGTGTCATCGTTCGGGCGAGATCGGCCCATTTGCCATGGACGACTACGAAGAAGTTGTTGGCTGGGCCGACACGATGATGGAAACGATCGACGACAAGCGGATGCCGCCTTGGCACGCTGACCCAGGTATTGGGGAGTTCGCCAACGCGAGGCATATGGCGGCCGCCGACAAGGAACTTTTGCGAGATTGGATCAAAGCAGGCTGTCCCTCCGGCGACCTCAGCAAACAACCTAATGTCAAATCCTTCGATGACGGTTGGGCATTCGAGCCAAAAGACATCTTCGAAATGCGCAATCGACCGTTTGCCGTCCCTGCCGACGGAATCGTGGAGTACCAGTACTTTGTCATCGATCCAGGTTTCACTGAAGACAAGTGGGTATCCACGGCTCAGATCATTCCTGGTGCACGGGATGTTGTTCACCACGCGATCGTTTACGTTCGACCGCCTGACGGATCCCGATTCCAAGGAATCGGCTGGTTGAGTGCCTATGTGCCAGGCCAGCGAGCAGCAGAGCTTCCGCCAGGTCGCGCCCGTTTGATTCCCGCCGGCTCGAAACTCGTCTTTCAAATGCACTACACGCCTGTCGGTGTCGAGCGTGAGGATACCTCCGTTCTCGGCCTGACCTATGCCAATGAAGCTGACGTGACACACGAAGTTTTCACAACGGCAGCCATCAACCAAGATTTCGACATTCCGCCAAATGCCAACGATTTCAAAGTCCATGCGGCGACACGACAACTTCCGCGCGAAGGCGAATTGCTGGCGGCCACACCTCATATGCACTTTCGCGGAAAGGCTTGCACGTTGGTACGTGAACCATCAGATGCAACTCAATCATCAGAAGAATTGAAGCTTGCTGCTTTGCCTGAAGGCGAAGAATTATTGAAGGTCTCCAAATACGATTTTAATTGGCAACATACCTACCAGTTCAAATCTCCGTTGCCGCTGGAGCAAATTAGCAAACTTCATTTCGAAGCCGTTTTCGACAACACGAACGACAATCCATTCAACCCGGACGCAGAACAGTGGGTTTACTGGGGCGATCAAACTTGGGAAGAAATGGCAGTCATTTTCTTTGAAGTCTCCGTACCACGTACGCCTTCAGGCAATTCGAGGTTAGCATCGAAAAAATCCGATCCAGACCAAGAAAAAATCGAGACTTATGTCAGCCGAGTTCTAGAAAAAGCAGACTCGAACGGTGATGGTCAAATTCATGAATCGGAAGGATCTATTTTCGTCCGGCACTTTAATTTTGAGATCTTTGATCGCAACAGAGACGGCGTAGCGACCGAAGAAGAGATTCGCAAGGTCGCAAAACGACTCTACAAATAGCTCGGACACTTGAAACGGATTCATGCGACATTTCTTTGATTGGTTGGCCGGGCTAAGCGTCCATTATCGCGTCCCGACTTTTCTATTTGTACTCGCAATCAGCGGACTAAGCCTGGTCGGCTACTTGCACCCTGAGTGGATTCGCATCGAGATTTGGAGCGAAGAGTCAGAAGACGAGGGCTCGCGTTCTGGCCGAGACGATGTCGATCCTGAGCCGAATGTGAGTCCCATCAGCCTTTCGAACTCTGACTGTGTCTTGGTAGTCCAAGGAGAGGATTTTTTTACCCCTGAAGCAACCGTTGCTTTAGCTGAAATAGTTGAAGATTTAGAAAACTTGGACCAAGTTGCCTATGTACTTTGGATGGGGCCGGACCGCGTTCCGCCACTGAACATCTTTGGCTTGCCGGAACCCCTGCTCCCAAAGCCAACCGCCTCCGAAAAGCGTTTTCAACGTGCCAAGCAAAAGGCACTAGATCATCCGCTTGTAGGAGGACAGCTACTCAGCATGGACGGCAAAACCATGCTGATGATGATCAGCCTCAACTACTTTCACGTGCTAGATGATTCGGAAGCAACGACGCTGCTGACGGAAACGGCTCGCGCAACTCTGCAGCGCCATCCAGGGGTGGACCTGCAAGTACGACTCACCGGGCGCGTTCCTTCCGCGCTCGCTATGATCGAGAACCATGAAAAAAACCAAATGAAATATCAGCTGTTTGGTTATGGCATGATCCTGCTGATGTCACTCGTTCTTTTTCGCGGTGTAAGAGCGGTCATCATTGTCGCTCTGGCTCCCGTTCTGGGTGTCTTCTGGACGATTGGAATCATTCAGTTTTTCGACTACAGCGACAATCCGCTGATCGACGTCATCCTGCCAGTCTTGATCAGCCTTGTTGGTCTGACCGACGGCGTGCACTTAATGGTGCAAATTCGAAAGCTGCGTGCTCAAGGACTCGATAAAGTGCAAGCGGCCGCGAAGGGACTTCGGCACGTCGGGCTGGCCTGCCTGCTAACTTCACTAACAACGGCGATCGGCTTCGGATCGCTGATGTTGGCAGATTCCATCTGGGTGCAGCAGTTCGGTTTCTGCAGCATGATCGGTGTATTGCTATGCTTTATTTCCGTCGTCACCGTGATCCCACTCGGGTGCTCTTCTTGGCTCGGCCATAACATTGAGGCTGGGCAGGAATCCAGCTTGATTGATCGCAATCTGAATAAGATCGGTGGTCTCATCACCTTCGTACTCAATCGACGAACTCCCGTTGCCATGCTAGGCATTGGACTTACGGTGCTGTGCATCGTACTCTCTCTGCAACTTCGACCGGACCAACGTGATTCCGACCAACTGCCTCAAAGCGCTGAGGCGACTCAAGCGCTCTATCACGTCGACAAAGCCTTCGGCGGCCTTGAGTTTTCATCCATTCGTGTTTTTTGGTCTCGAGCGGTTGAGCGTGATGACGCAGAGATTTTGGAAGTGGTGACCAAAGTAGACAAGCTCTTGAATTCAGAAGAGTTGATTGGGCACCCGCTATCGATAAGAAACCTGCTCGATGCGCAGCCAGGCTCTGGTCCCTTGGAAGAGCGTATGACGCTCCTTGAATTGCTGCCCCCACCTTTGAAACGGGCTTTCTATTCGCCGGAACGTCGTCGAGCTATCGTGAATTTTCGAGTCCAGGATTTGGGGATCGCAGCATACGGACCTACATTCACTCGC